>NZ_BAAIFY010000004.1:0-231571 GCF_054653575.1 Nocardioides pyridinolyticus
CCCGTGACATCCGTGGTGCTGTCCCGACGGCAGGGTTGGCAGACAGCCAACCGCGCTTGACGGCGTATCCGAAGACTCCGTAGACCAGGCCGTGATAGTTAGTTAGGGGTCCGCCTCGCCGACCGGTCGGACGAAGCCCTCGCCCTTTACCCAGCCGGCCGGCCACCTCTGGCCAGCAGCGTCCACCATCTTCTTGATGCCGTCGGCCCGCGCGAGGTTCTGCGCGTCGGTGCCAGCGCTGAAGACCTCGAGCTGTATCGCGCCGTCACCGAAGCCTCCCAGACGCCACTTCACGCGCGCCGAGATCCCGCCGTCGGTGCGGCGTCGCTTCTCTATGTATGCAATGTCCAAACCTCTCCGAGTAGAGGCTGGTGCACCCTTCGTGCGCCCTTGGGCGTTCAGGCTAACTCCGGAAATGAGTAAAGCCCCAGGTCATCCCCGGGGCTACTCACGTGCGCGAGGGGGGAGTTGAACCCCCACGTCCTTTCGGACACACGGACCTGAACCGTGCGCGTCTGCCTATTCCGCCACTCGCGCGTGAAGCACCCGAAGGCTATCCCAGCGCGTCGGTCTGGCCCAAACCGGGGCGGATGGGCCCGCTTCGTTACGATCGGTCAGAACCCGGGGAGCCCCTCGCGCGGTTGGACCGGCCGCGCAGCGGGCACGACCCACCCTGACATCCATCGGGCCACGATCACGGGACTGCGGAAGGAGGCGGCGTGGGCGGACTCCAGCGCCTCGAGAACCGGCTCGAGCAGATGATCTCCGGTGCGTTCGCCAAGGCGTTCCGGTCGGCGGTGCAGCCGGTCGAGATCTCGGCGGCGCTCCAGCGCGAGTGCGACAACAACGCGCAGATCCTCTCTCGCGACCGGCGCCTGGTGCCCAACGACTTCCACGTCGAGCTCTCCACGACCGACCTGGAGCGGCTGGCGCCCTACGACACGGCGCTCGCCGACGAGCTGGTCCGCCAGCTCAAGGCGCACGCGGACCAGCAGAGCTACGTGTTCCCCGGCCCGGTGTCGATCGGGTTCGAGGCCGCCGACGACCTGACCACCGGCCGGTTCCGAATCCGCAGCCGCGCCCAGGCCAAGGTCACCGGGTCGGCGACGCACACCCAGACCCGCCGGGCGCGCGCCCTGCTCGAGGTCAACGGCACCCGGCACCCGCTCCAGGTCCCGGGTCTGGTCGTGGGCCGGGGCACCGACGCGGACCTGCGGATCAACGATCCGGGCGTGAGCCGCCGGCACGTCGAGTTCGTCGTGAGCGGTGACGAGTCCGCGCTGTCGATCCAGGTCAACGACCTCGGCTCCACCAACGGCATGCTGGTCGACGGGCACCGGATCACCTCCACCGGCGTACGGGACGGGACCCAGGTGAAGATCGGCAACACGACGATGACGGTCCGGCTCATCGAGGAGGAGCAGTGATCACCAGTTGTCCGAGCTGACCCTCTTCCTGATCAGGATCGCCTACCTGGCCATCCTGTGGATCTTCGTCCTCTCCGCGATCTCGGTCATCCGCTCGGACATGTTCGGCGCGCGGGTCCCCGAGGCGGCGCGCGGCGCCCGCGCGGGCAAGCCGCCCAAGCAGCCCAAGCCGCCGAGCAAGCGCCGGGGCGCGCCGACCCACGTCTACGTCTCCGCCGGCTCGAACGCCGGTGAGCGCGTCGAGCTCGACCGGGCCCCGATCCTCATCGGGCGCGGCGCGGACGCCGCGATCCGCCTCGACGACGACTACGTCTCCACGCGGCACGCCCGCATCGCCGCCTCGGGCGACCAGTGGTTCGTCGAGGACCTCGGCTCCACCAACGGCACCTACGTCGGCACCGTGCGCATCACCCAGCCGACGACGCTCTCGCTCGGCACCCAGGTCCGGATCGGGAAGACCGTCCTGGAGCTCAGGAAGTAGCCGGCGATGACCGACGGCACCTCCGGCGCGCCCGCGCACCTGCGGATGCGGTTCGCGGCGACCTCCGACGTCGGCCGCGTGCGCAAGGACAACCAGGACTCCGGGTACGCCGGGCCCTGGCTGCTCGCCGTCTGCGACGGTGTCGGCGGCGCGGAGCGCGGTGACATCGCCTCCGCGACCGCGATCGCCCAGCTGCGCCGGATCGACGTCCCGCCCACCGACGACCCCGACCACGACCTCCTCGGCCGGGTCGCGGGTTCCCTCCACCGGGCGCACGACCGGATCGGCGAGCTCGTCGACGAGGACCCGGGGCTCAACGGCACCAGCACGACCGCGACGCTGGCGCTCTTCGACGGCCATCGGGTCGCCATGGGCCACGTCGGCGACAGCCGCGCCTACCTCTACCGCGATGGCGAGATCACCCAGCTCACCTCCGACCACACGTTCGTGCAGACGCTCATCGACGAGGGCCGGATCACCGAGGAGGAGGCGCGGGTCCATCCGCACCGCAACCTGATCCTCCGCGCGCTCGACGGCGTGCACGAGTCCGAGCCGGACCTGTTCGTCATCGAGCTCGCCGCCGGCGACCGCCTCCTCCTCTGCAGCGACGGCGCCAGCGGCGTGCTACCCGACGAACGGCTCGCCGACATCCTCTCCGGCGGCAGCGCCGAGTACGCCGCCGTGGAGCTCGTCCGCGCGAGCCTCGAGGCGGGCAGCTCCGACAACGTCACCTGCGTGGTCGCCGACGTGGTCCCCGACGACGGCAGCCCCGAGGCGCCGCCGCTGGTGGTCGGCGCGGCCGCCGACCCCCGGCCCCGCGGGCGCGGGGTGGCCGGCATGGGCGGGCTCTTCCGCGGTCACCGCTCCGGCGACACCGGCGAGCTCGAGCCGGTGCAGGCCGACATCCCCGACGACCTCCCCGGGTTCGCGATCAACAGCGACCCGATCGACCCGGAGCAGGCGCGCTACGCGCCCCGCCCGCCGCGCCGCTTCGTGTGGCTCAAGCGGATCTTCGCCACGCTGGTCGTGATCGGCGTGGCCTGGGTCGGCCTCGCCTACGCCTACGCGTGGACCCAGGACCAGTACTTCGTCGCCGAGCACGACGGCTCCGTCACGATCTTCCGCGGCGTCAACACCGAGATCGCCGGGTTCGCGCTGTTCGAGCCGTACGAGACCAGCGACGTCCAGGTCGACCTGCTCAGCGACATCGAGGCCGACCGCGTGCGCGAGGGCATCGCCTACGACAACCTCGCCGACGCCGAGGCCAAGGTGCAGGACCTCGCCGCCCGTCAGGAGCAGGTCGAGTGATGGCGCAGGCCGGCAGCTTCCTGGGGTTCGTGCACCGGCGTCGCCGGGGCGCCGAGCTCTTCCTGCTGATCCTCGCCCTCGCCGTCGGCATCGGGGCGTACGCCGCCGTCGGCATCGGCGTGGATCAGGAGGTGCCAGCCGACCTGTTCGGCTACGGCGGCTGGCTGGCCGCCCTGCTCATCGGCACCCACGTCGTCATCCGCGTCGTCGCGCCGTACGCCGACCCGGTGCTGCTCCCCGTCGTCGCGGCCCTCAACGGCCTCGGTCTCGCGGTCATCCACCGCCTCGACCTCGCCGCCGAGGACGCCGGCCGCAAGGCCGACTACGCCCAGCAGCAGCTGACCTGGATGACGCTCGGGGTGATCCTGTTCGTGGCGACGCTGCTGATCATCCGCGACCACCGGGTGCTCCAGCGGTTCACCTACACCAGCGGCCTCGCGGCGATCGTGCTGCTGCTGCTCCCGATGCTGCCCGGCCTCGGCAAGACCGTGAACGGCGCCCGGATCTGGATCCAGCTCGGCCCGTTCAACTTCCAGCCCGGCGAGTTCGCCAAGGTGCTGCTGGTGATCGCGTTCGCCGGCTACCTCGTGCTGCACCGCGACGCCCTCGCGCTCGCCGGCCGCCGCGTGGTGTTGGTCGACCTGCCGCGCGGCCGCGACCTCGGCCCGATCCTCGTGATGTGGCTGGTCAGCCTCGGCATCCTGGTCTTCCAGCGCGACCTCGGCTCGAGCCTGCTGTTCTTCGGCGTCTTCCTGGTGATGCTCTACGTCGCCACCGAGCGGCCGGGGTGGCTGATCGTCGGCGGCATCATGTTCGCCGGCGGCGCGGCCACGGCGTACGTCCTGTTCCACCACGTGCGCGAGCGCTTCGACATCTGGCTGCACCCCTTCGACTACTACACCGCCGAGCAGGGCGGCCAGAGCTACCAGCCGGTCGAGGCGATGTTCGGCCTCGGCTGGGGCGGGCTGATCGGCCGCGGCTTCGGCGAGGGCGACCCCTACCGGGTGCCGCTGGCCAACTCCGACTACATCGTCGCCGCCGTCGGCGAGGAGCTCGGCCTGACCGCGGTCATCGCGGTGATCATGATGTACGGCCTCATCGTCGAGCGCGCGCTGCGCACCGCGCTAATCTGCCGCGACGGCTTCGGCAAGCTGGTGGCCACCGGTCTCGCCACCGTGCTCGCCGTCCAGGTCTTCGTGGTCGTGGGCGGCGTGACCGGGCTGATCCCGCTGACCGGCCTCACCACGCCCTTCCTCTCCTACGGCGGCTCCTCGCTGCTGGCCAACTGGGTCATCGTCGCGCTGCTGCTGCGGATCTCCGACCAGGCCCGGCGCCCGGTCCCGCGCCTGTCCGACGACACCGCGGCCATCGACTCAGACGCCACTCAGGTCGTGAAGCTGTGATGGCCGGGTGATGACGCGATGAACAAGCCGATCCGGACGATCAGCATCTTCTGCCTGCTGCTGTTCCTGGCGCTGATGGTCAATGCCACCTACCTGCAGTACTGGCAGGCCGGCGACCTCAACGACGACCCGCGCAACCGGCGCGAGATCGTGGCGTCGTACTCCCGCGAGCGCGGCGCGATCCTCACCGGCCGCACGACGATCGCGGAGAGCGTCGAGTCCGACGACGAGTACCAGTACCAGCGGACCTACCCGAAGCCGTTCGTCTACGCTCCGGTCACGGGCTGGTTCTCCTACTACTCCCAGACCGGCATCGAGGCGTCGGAGAACGACGTGCTCTCCGGCGAGGACTCGCGCCTGTTCGTCACCAAGCTGGTCGACCTGCTCAGCAACGACCCCCCGCAGGGCGGCAACGTGCAGCTGACGATCGACCCCGAAGCGCAGCAGGCCGCCTTCGACGGGCTGTCCGCGGTCCCGGCCGTCCAGGGCGCCGTCGTGGCCATCCAGCCGTCGACCGGGAAGATCCTGGCGATGGTGTCGCTGCCGACCCACGACCCCAACAAGCTGGCGTCGCACGACCTCCGGTCGGTGACCCAGACCTTCGACCGGCTCGAGAGCGACCCGACCGAGCCGCTGCTCAACCGGGCGATCCAGACCCGGCTGCCTCCCGGCTCGACCTTCAAGGTCCTCACCGCGGCCGCCGCGATCGAGAAGGGCCTCTACAAGGCATCGGACAACGTGCCCGGCGGCGACACCTACCAGCTGCCGCTGACCGGGGACAGCCCGTCCGGCGTCATCGACAACGAGGGCCGGGCCTGCGGGTCGAACGGCGGCCGGATCCCCTTCACCCAGGCGATGGAGCAGTCCTGCAACACGACGTTCGCCCAGCTGGCCGGCCAGGTCGGCGCGGAGGACATGCTCGACACCGCCGAGGCGTTCGGGTTCAACAGCCACTACCTCGACGACCTCAACCCGCAGGCCGAGTCGGTGTTCCCCGCCGAGCTCGACGCCGCCGAGCTCGGCCAGACCGGCTTCGGGCAGTTCGAGGTCGCCGCGACGCCGCTGCAGATGGCGATGGTCGCCGCCGGCCTGGCCAACGGCGGGGTCGTGATGAAGCCCTACCTGGTCGACGAGCGCCAGTCCGCCGACCTCGACGTGCTCGACAAGACCGACCCGCAGGAGCTGTCGCAGGCCGTCTCCCCGACCACGGCCAGCGAGGTCACCAAGCTGATGGTCGCCACCGTGGACGAGGGCACCGCCAGCCCGGCCGCGATCCCGGGCATCTCGGTCGCCGGCAAGACGGGTACGGCGCAGAGCGGCGTCGACGACGTGCCGCCGTACGCCTGGTTCATCTCCTACGCCCCGGCCGACAACCCCGAGGTCGCGGTCGCCGTGATGATCCAGAAGGCCGACATCGACCGCGGCGAGATCGCCGGCGGCCTGATCGGCGGCCCGATCGCGAAGGCCGTGATGGAGGCGGTGATCAAGTGACCGACCGGACCGCGGAGACGTTCGCCGACGACGCCGGGCGCTACCGACTCCAGGAGCGCCTCGCCACCGGGGGCATGGGCGAGGTGTGGCGCGCGACCGACACGAGTCTGGGCCGCGAGGTCGCGGTCAAGCTGCTCAAGCAGGAGTACGCCGACGACCCGTCCTTCCGCGCCCGCTTCGAGACCGAGGCGCAGCACGCCGGCGCGCTCCACCACCCCAACATCGCGACCGTCTACGACTACGGCGCGGGCGAGGACGGCCGGCCGTACCTCGTCATGGAGCTGGTGGACGGCCAGCCGCTGTCCGCGCTGATCCGCCCGGACACCCCGATGGACCCGGTCGCCGTGCGGCAGCTGCTCGCTCAGGCCGCCGACGGCCTCGCGGCCGCGCACGCCGCCGGGATCGTCCACCGCGACGTGAAGCCGGCCAACCTGCTCGTCACGCCCGACCGCCGCGTGAAGATCACCGACTTCGGCATCGCCCGCGCCGCCGAGGGGATGGGCCTGACCCAGACCGGCGAGGTCATGGGCACTCCCCAGTACCTCTCGCCCGAGCAGGCCCAGGGCCAGACCGCGACCGCGGCGTCCGACGTCTACGCGCTCGGCGTGGTGGCGTTCGAGTGCCTGGCCGGCCGGAGGCCCTACGTCGCCGACACGGCCGTCGCGACCGCGCTCATGCACCTGCGCGAGCCCGTGCCGGCGCTGCCCGACGACGTGCCGGCCGACCTCGCCGCGGTCGTGCGCCGCGCGATGGCCAAGCTCCCCCAGGACCGGTACGCCGACGGCGCGGCCCTCGCGGCCGCCCTGCGCGACCCGGCGACCGCCGCCACCCGGATCGGCGCCGCCCCGGTCGCCGCCGACACCGCGGTGATGGCGCCGGTCCACGCCGGTCCGACCGCCGGGCACCGACCCGACGAGGACGAGCGGATCCGCAAGCGGAGCTCCGCGTGGCCGGTGCTGCTCGTGCTGGCGCTGGTCGCCGTGGCGGTCATCGGGATCCTGCTGCTCGCCCGGGCGACGGGCGACGAGGAGGAGCCGACCGACCAGCCGAGCGAGACGCCCTCGCAGACCCAGCGCTCCGAGAGGTCCTCGCCGGAGCCGACGACCGAGGCACCGACCTCCGAGGCACCGACCGAGACGCCCACCGAGACCCCGAGCGAGACCCCGACGGAGACCCCGACGGAGACCCCGACGGAGACGCCCCCCGAGACGCCGACCGAGACGCCCACGGAGACGCCCACCGAGACTCCGACCGAGTCACCGGCGACGACCCGCACCGAGACACCGTCCCCCAGCGCAGCGAGCAGTTAGGCCAGGTCTTCCGCCCATGAGCAACCAACCGCCGACCCTCATCGGAGGTCGCTACGAGCTCGGCGAGCTGCTCGGCCGAGGTGGCATGGCCGAGGTGCGCAAGGGCACCGACAGCCGGCTCGGCCGGATCGTCGCGGTCAAGCGCCTGCGCACCGACCTGGCCAGCGACGCGACCTTCCAGGCCCGCTTCCGCCGGGAGGCGCAGTCCGCCGCCTCGCTCAACCACCCCGCCATCGTCGCGGTCTACGACACCGGCGAGGAGCCGGCCACCGACGGCTCCGGCATCTCCCAGCCCTACATCGTCATGGAGTACGTCGCCGGCCGGACCCTGCGCGACATCCTCCGCGAGGGCCGCAAGATCCTGCCCGAGCGGGCGCTGGAGATCACCAGCGGCGTGCTCTCCGCCCTCGACTACAGCCACCGCGCGGGGATCATCCACCGCGACATCAAGCCCGGCAACGTGATGCTCACGCCGAGCGGCGACGTCAAGGTCATGGACTTCGGCATCGCCCGGGCGATCAGCGACGCGTCCTCGACGATGACCCAGACCGCCGCCGTCGTCGGTACGGCGCAGTACCTCTCCCCCGAGCAGGCGCGCGGCGAGACCGTCGACTCCCGCTCCGACGTCTACTCCGCCGGCTGCCTGCTCTACGAGCTGCTGACCGGACGGCCCCCGTTCGTCGGCGACAGCCCCGTGGCCGTGGCCTACCAGCACGTGCGCGAGCCGGCCCTCCCGCCGTCGGACCACGACACCGACCTCCCGCCCGAGATCGACGCGATCGTGATGAAGGCGCTCGCGAAGCGGGTCGAGGACCGCTACCAGTCGGCCGCGGCGATGCGCAGCGACATCGAGCGCTACCTCGCCGGCCGTCCGGTGCAGGCCCAGGTGCCGCCGCCGGCGCCGACCCCCTCGCCGTACCCCACCGCCGCGACGCAGGTCGTCGCCGCGGCCCCGGGCGAGGACGACGACTCCTCGCGCGGCCGCACCGGTCTCCTCATCGCGCTCGGCCTGCTGCTCGTGGTGCTGATCGCCGGCGCGGCGTACCTCATGCCCCGGCTGTTCGAGTCCGCGCCCGAGGAGGTCGCGGTGCCGAGCGTCGTCGACCGGAACGAGAACCAGGCCCGCCGGCTGATCGGCGAGGCGGGTCTCGCGGTCGGCGCCATCGACCGCGAGAACAGCGAGACCGTCGAGGCCGGCAGGGTGATCCGCCAGGATCCAGGCGCCGACGAGTTCGTCGCCCCCGACAGCCAGGTCGACCTGGTCATCTCCCTCGGCCGGCCCGAGGTGCAGGTGCCCGACGTGATCGGCGACTTCCGCGAGGACGCCCAGGACCAGCTCGAGGAGGCCGGTCTCCGGGTGCGGTTCGAGGAGGAGGACTCCGACGAGGACGAGGGCCGGGTCCTCCGGACCGACCCCTCGCAGGGGCAGACCGTCGCGGACGGCACCACCGTGACCGTGTTCTACTCCGACGGCCCCGAGGAGATCCCGAACGTCGTGGGGATGGTGGAGCCCGAGGCCAAGAACACCCTCCGGAACGCGGGCTTCAAGGTCGAGACGATCGAGAACCCCAACTCCACCGAGCCCGCCGGCACCGTGATCAGCCAGTCGCCGCGCGGCGGCACGAGGGCGGACCAGGGCACGACGGTGACGCTGGTGGTGTCGAGCTTCGTGGAGCCGACCGAGTCGCCGACGGAGCCGACGGAGCCGACGGGGTCGCCGACCGAGACCACGACCGTCCCACCGGTGACGGAGCGGCTCAGCTCCCCGCCTGGTCGAGCGGGACGGCGAAGGTCAGGTCGAGCAGGCCGTCGTACGCCGGAGCGGTGACCGAGTCCTCGAGCGTCAGCTCCCAGCCGAGCGCATAGTCCGGGTCGGCGGAGAGCTGGCGGTAGATCCCGACGTACTCGTCGTGCTCGATCGCGGTGAGCAGGTCGCCCTGGTCGCCGACCGCCGAGATGACGTAGGGCTGGGGGTAGGGCACGCCGTGGAGCTGGACCGCGTTGCCCTCGCACTTGATGCCGGTGGTCGACACGATCCGCTGGCCCGCGACGGTCACGGCGGTGGCGCCGCCCTGCCAGAGCGCGTTGACGACCGCCTGGATGTCCTGCTGGTGCACGAGCAGGTCGTTGATGTTGCCGGTCGTGGTGTTGATGAGGTCCTCGGGCGCGTCCGAGAGCGTGATCGTCAGGCCCGCACCGGACCGCGGCTCGAGCCCGGCCGGATCCTTCAGCTCGGCGATCCGGCGGTGGTAGCGGTTGACGTCGCGGTCGCTCATCGCCGCGCTCAGCGTCGCCACCTGGGCGTCGAGGTCCGCGACCTCCTGCCGCAGTGCGTCGTACTGCTCGGACTCGTCCTGCACGAGCGAGGCCAGGTCGGTGTAGCGGCCGGGACGCAGGTCGGCGCCGTCGGAGCTGGCCGCGCTCACCACGAAGAGCGAACCGCAGAGCAGGACGACCACCGGCGTCCCGATCCGCCACGCGCTGCGCGGGCGACCCGGCTTCGGCCGACCTCCGGGGAGCGGGATCCGGCGCGCGGGCGCCCCGGAGTCGTCGGACTCCGGGGGTCGAGCATGGGTTCCCGTGGTCACGACGACTAAGGTAACTCGGAGTTCTCAACCGACCATGATCCAGGAGCACCCGTGGCCAAGGCCCCCGTGGACCCCCTCGCGCCGCAGCGCGGTCCGATCCTCTCGCCGCGATTCATCGTCGCCATCGTCCTCATGGTGCTCGGCATCGCCTGGATCGCCTACTACTACCTCGCCTTCGACCCGACGGCCTTCCCGCCGAACGACGACGCCTCCCCGGCGTTCATGGGTGACCTCGGCGGCTGGAACTACCTGATCGGGTTCGGCCTCCTGCTCCTCGGCCTCGTCGTCTCCGCCCACCCCTCGACCCCGCTGGGCCGCGGCCGCGGCGTGGTCGTCGGCATGCTGGGGTGCTTCCTCATCGGGCTGCTGTGGATCTGCACCTACTACGTCTTCAGCAACGACATCTCCGCCATCCCGGTCTTCGACGACCTCGGGCAGAAGAACCTGATGGTCGGCATCGGCTTCATGGCGGTCGGCTTCACCTTCGCGACCCGCTGGGAGTAGCCGCCGGGTCGGCGCAGATGCATGGACGCCGGTCGGTCCCTCGGGACCGGCCGGCGTCGGTCATTTGTCCACATTGGGGATAACTGCTGTGGAGAACTACATCGATGTAGTTCTCCACAGGCGCTTCCACAGCTGTGCACTTCCGAGGGGTCTCGGCTGCTGACCGCCACGACGCGGGGGACACGCCGAGCCGCCCGGGCGCGGCGCCCGGGTTCCGGCTGCTGACCGCTGAGACCCTCAGGCGAGCGCGGCGCTGCGCAGGATGATCGCGAGCGCGGTGAGCGCACCGATGGCGACCATGCCGGAGACCTGGAAGAGCGTGCGCCTCGAGCCGCGCGGGGCGTGGACGAGGACGGCCGCGACGGCGGCGCCGCCGATGAAGCCGCCGAGGTGGCCCTGCCAGGAGATCCCGGCGAAGAGGAACGTGAACGCGAAGTTGATCCCGATCCAGGTGAGCACCGTGCGGTAGTCGCCGCCGATCTTGTGGACGACGACCAGCAGCGCGCCCATCAGGCCGAAGATGGCGCCGGAGGCGCCGACGGTGGTGGTGTACTCGCCGGAGAACCAGTAGACGAACGCGGAGCCCGTCAGCGCCGAGAGCAGGTAGAGCGCGAGGAACCGGGCCCGGCCGATGGCCAGCTCGAGCTGGGGACCGAGCACGTACAGCGCAAGCATGTTGAACGCGATGTGCCATGGCTGCGCGTGGGTGAACGCGCTGGTCATCAGCTGCCAGTAGGCGCCGTCGGCGACGCCGGGCACCCAAGTGGCGCCGCCGATCTGGTTGCACACCTGCTCGGCGCCGACACCGCGGTAGTAGCCGCCCTCGGCGGTGCAGAGGCCGCGCGCGTGCAGCGACAGCCAGTTGTAGAGCCAGCCGCCCTGGCCGCCGGCCGCCAGGACCGCGAGCCAGACGACGGCGTTGATGCCGATCAGCACGAACGACGTCAGCCCGGCGTTCGTGGGTCGCAGACCGCCGTACGCCGTGCGGCCGCTGCGCGTGGCCTTCCTGCCGTCCGCCACGCAGTCGGGGCACTGGAAGCCCACGGCCGCGTCGCGCATGCAGTCCGGGCAGATCACCCGGTCGCAGCGCTGGCAGCGGATGTAGGACTCCCGGCCGGGGTGCCGATAGCAGGTCGGCACCCCGGTCTCGGGCGTCGGAGACTCAGTCATTCCTGGGAGTCAGCTCAGCCCTTGAGCTCGACGGACTCGATGACGACGGGCTCGACCGGGCGGTCGCCCGGGCCGGTCGCCGTGCTGGCGATCGCGTCGACGACGTCGCGGCCGGCCTGGTCGGCGACCTCGCCGAAGATCGTGTGCTTGAAGTTCAGCCAGGTGGTCGCGCCGACGGTGATGAAGAACTGCGAGCCGTTGGTGCCCGGGCCGGCGTTGGCCATCGCGAGCAGGTACGGCTTGTCGAAGGTCAGCTCGGGGTGCGGCTCGTCCTTGAAGGTGTAGCCCGGGCCACCGGTGCCGGTGCCGAGCGGGCAGCCGCCCTGGATCATGAAGCCGGAGATCACGCGGTGGAAGGTGAGCCCGTCGTAGAAGGGGCCGGAGTGCCCGTTGCCGGCGTCGTAGGCCTTGCTGCCGTCGGCGAGGCCGGTGAAGTTCGCGACCGTCTCGGGCGCGTGGTTCGGGAACAGGTTCAGCGCGATGTCGCCGCGGTTGGTGTGCAGGACGGCCTGGTCAGCCATGGTTGCCTCTCGCTCAAGGTGGGTACACCCGGGGCGTACCTCGGGCAGATGTGCGTCCCCGATCCTCGCACGAGCGCCAAGCAGCCTGACGCTGGTGACCCCCCGGGTGCCATGATCGATTGCGACAGGACTCGACGAGAGGAAGTGCCGACGATGGGTCTCCGCAAGAACAAGTCCCTCCTCGACCAGGCCACCGACACCGTGAGCCAGTACGCCGACCAGGTGAGGCCGCAGGTGGAGAACGCGGTGGCCGTGGCGAAGGAGAAGGCGGGCCCCGCGCTCGCCGACGCCAAGGCCAAGGCCGGCCCCGCTCTCGCCGACGCGAAGGCGAAGGCGGCCCCCGCGCTCGCCGACGCCAAGGCCAAGGCCGGCCCGGTCGTCGCGACCGGTGCCGCGCTGGCCGCCGAGAGGCTCGCCGCCGGCGCCCAGGTGGTCGCCGACAAGGCGAACGAGGTCTCCACGACCGCGACCGCGGCCGCCGCGCCCAAGAAGAAGGGCGGCAAGCTCAAGAAGCTGCTGCTCATCACCGGCGTCGCCGCCGCGGCGGCGTTCGTCGCCAAGAAGCTGCGCGGCGGCAACGAGAGCCAGAACTGGCAGTCGTCCTACACGCCGACCCCGGCGCCGCGGGCCACCGAGGCCGACCCGGGCGGTGCCTCGCCGACCGAGGCGATCGCCGACCAGGCCGAGTCGCCGCACCCGGTCACCACGCCGGACGACCCGGCCGAGGTCGTCGAGGTCGACAAGAAGGACTGACGCCAGGTCCGCTAGGAGACTGCTGAACAAAGGCGCGCCTCCCACGGTCGCCCGGTGGTGGTGAAATCCTGTGGGTATGCAGGGTGAGTCGGATCGGCAGCGTGAACTGCTGGACGTGGAGTCGGTGGCGGGGCATCTGCTCGAGCCGGGCGGCGTGTTCGCGTTGCTGGCTGAGCATCGTGACCGGTTGTTCCCGGTCGAGTTGTTCGCCGATCTGTTCCCGTCGGGGCGTGGGCGGCCCTCGATCCCGGGCGAGGTGGTCGCCTCGGTGATCGTGTTGCAGGCGTTGTACGGCCATTCGGACCGTGAGGCGGTCGACGCGTTGACCTTCGATCTGCGGTGGAAGGCGGCGTGTGGGTATGCGATCGACGCGAAGGGCTTCGATGCCTCGACGTTGACCTACTGGCGGCGCCGGCTGGCGGCCAGCGAGCGGCCGCAGCGGATCTTCGAGGTGGTCCGCGACGTGATCGACCAGACCGGGGCGGTGGCGGGCAAGACGCGGCGGGCGCTGGACTCCACGGTCCTCGATGACGCGGTCGCGCGACAGGACACCGTGACCCAGCTGATCGCCCAGATCCGCCGGGTCGGCCGCGAGGTCCCCGACGCCAAGAACCTCATCGGGGCGCACTGCACCCGACTGGTTGCGTTGACCGGGCAGGATTACAGCTCGACGGGGAAGCCGCCGATCGCGTGGGACGACCGGGCTGCCCGCGACGAGCTGGTGTCCGCGCTGGTGGGCGACGCGCTGGCGCTGCTCGCGGCCCTCGATGATGAGGTCGGACTCGAGCAGATCACCAGGGCGGGCGGGCGGCCGGCTGAGGCGGTCGCGTTGCTGGCGCTGGTCGCCGGGCAGGACGTGGAGCCGGCTGAGGACTCTGATGGCACCGACGGCCGCTGGCGCATCGCCCGCCGGACGGCTCCGGATCGGGTGATCTCGACCGTGGATCCCGACGCCCGGCACGCGCACAAGACCCGGGAACGGCGCCAGGACGGCTACAAGGCGCATGTGGTGGTCGAGCCCGACACCGGATTGACCACGGCGGTGAGGTTGACCAAGACGAACGGCGCTGAGAATTCCGACGCGAACGTCGGCGCGGACCTGGTCACCGCCGACACCACCATCGGCGCAGGCGAGGCCGTCGAGGTGCTCGGCGACTCGGCCTACGCCAGCGGCGACATGCTCCATCAACTCAACCAGAGGAACTGGACGCCTCTGGTCAAGCCGTGGCCGATCAAGCCGGCCGTCGAGGGTGGCTTCACCATCGACGACTTCGTCTACGACGCGATCGCCAACACGCTGACCTGTCCCGGTGCCCTCACCCGCAGCCCGTCGCCGAAGGGCACCGTCACCTTCGGCGCCGCCTGCCGAGGTTGCCCGCTACGCGAGCAGTGCACCACCTCAGCATCTGGCCGCAGCGTGGTGATCGGCGAGCACCACCACCTGCAACGCGAACACCGGCAGCGAGCCGCCGACGACGGCTTCCAAGCCGTCTACCGCCAGCATCGACCGATGGTCGAACGCTCGATCGCCTGGCTCACCCGAGGCGCGCGCCGCGTGCCCTACCGCGGGATCGAGAAGAACAACAACTGGCTCCACCACCGCGTCGCCGCCCTCAACCTGCGCCGCCTCCTCGCCATGGGCCTCACCGTCCAGAACGGGACCTGGGTCCTCGCCTGAGCGCGAGCCCGCGGACCCTTGCGCCGTCCACCGCCAGTCGCTCAGCATGGCTGCAGGCGGGTGGAACGACCCTCGTTGTCGCACCCAGAGTGCTGACCAGAAATGCCGCTCGACGGCCCACCTTGAGGCGCTCCACCCGCCGCCCACCACTGCCGCTCCTGAACGCACCTTGTTCAGCAGCCTCCTAGGGGCGGTTCGCGGCGATCCAGTCGTCGATCCGCTCCCACCAGCTGTACAGCCAGTCGATCCGCTCCTCGCGGCCGGCGGGGATCTCGTCGCGCGGCACCTGCCACCACCGCATCACGATCTGCTTGTCCATCGGCAGCTCGCGCCACACGTCACCGACGGTGAGCAGGTGGTCGAGGCCGGTGTGCGCGACGAGCACCACGTCGGCCTCGGGAGCGGCGTCGAGCGCGGCGAGGAAGCCGCCGGGCCGCGGCGCGAGCACATGGATCATCCGCTCGGCCCGCTCGGCCATCCGCTCCATCCCGAGCCGGCGCAGCCGGTCGATGGCCCGCTCCCGCCGGCGGGGCGTGAAGTTGCCGCCCTCCGGGAAGATCACGAACGCGTCGTTCTCGTCCAGCCCGGTGGCCAGCGAGGCGATCTGGTCCTCGAGGTTCTCGCCGCCCCGGGGGTTCGGGGTGATGAAGCGCGCCGGGATCCGGTTGAGCAGCACGTCGATCGCCGGGTCCCAGGCGAGGGTGTCCTTGAGGACCACCCGCGGCTCGCGGCGGTACCACGCCATCAGCGTGTGGATCAGCACGAACGAGTCGCCCGGCCCGGCGTGCCGGCAGCAGACCAGGATGGGACGACCCGGGTGGGCGTTCGGCGTCGGGCCCTCGGTGCCGATGGTCAGCCGCAGCACCCGCCGCGCCTCGCGGAAGAAGACCCACATGGTGCCCTGCACCAGGTCGTAGTGGATGCCCTCGAAGTACGGCGTGCGCAGCCGCCACCCGAAGCCGCTGGCGATCCAGAGGCCGAGCATCGTCAGCAGCAGCAGGGCCTCGCAGGTGATGTAGACGATCGCCACCCACAGGATGCGCAGCGGGCGCAGCCGCCCGCGCACGAGGGGCGACAGGGCCGCGGCGCCGATCAGCCAGAACGGCAGCGTCACCCAGATCAGGGCGGCGAGCCCGATGACCGCGGGGGCGACGACCAGCCGTCGCAGCACCCACCTCACCGGGGGCTCACCCGCCTGCTCACCCGCCTGCTCACCGGGCCGGTCACCAGGCTGATCACAGGCTGATCACAGGGTCTCGTCGAGGTAGGCGACGGACGCGGCGTACGTCTCGTCGATCCGCTGCTGGACGCCCGAGAAGTCCCGGCTGCCGAGCAGGCTGTCGTCCTTGGCCGAGGTGCCGCGCGCGGGCAGGACGTAGGCCTCGACGCCGGCGGGGAGCTCCTCCCGCTCGCGGTTGAACCGGTGCCGCCGGGCGATCTCGAAGGACACCCGCGCCACCTCCCACGGGCGCCGCGGCACCGACAGCGGCCGGTCGATCCGGCCGACCTGGAGCACGAAGACCCGGGTCGCGCCGAGCTGGACCGCCCGGCCGAGCGGGACGGAGTTCACGATGCCGCCGTCGAGGTAGTGCTCGCCACCGACCCGGGCCGGCGGCAGCAGGCCTGGGACGGCGGCGCTGGCGACGACCGCGTCGACGACCCGGCCCGCGTCGAACCAGTGCTCCGCCGCGCGCTCGATGCTGGCCGCGCACACCTGGAACCGGACCGGCAGCTCCTCGAAGGTGAGGTCGCCGAACTCCTCGTCGAGCGCCTGGCGCAGCGGCTTCGACGACCACAGGTGGGTGCCGGTGCTCATGGCCCGGCGGACCGTGCGCAGCGGCTTGTCGCCGTAGACCTGCGTGGTCTGCTCCGACGCGCCCTGCCAGAGGGCGGTGAGCTTCTCGATGACCCCGAGGTCGGGCTGGCGGGCGACCAGGGCACCGTTGAGGGCGCCGATGCTGGTGCCCAGCACCAGGTCCGGGACGATGTCGCGCTCGAGGAGCGCTCGGAGCATCCCGACCTCGACGGCGCCGAGCACACCGCCGCCGCCGAGCACGAATGCGGTCGTCACACGAGCGAGTGTTCCACCGGCGCCGGGTGCTCGGCACGGACCCGCGCCGTCGCCCGGTGCTCGGCCCAGAAGCTGAGGAGCGGGATCGTGCCGCAGGCCAGCGTCACGACCGTGAACCCGATGGGCCACCTGGCCTTGCGGGAGAGCAGGAACGCCGTGACGAGGAAGATCATGTAGAGCCAGCCGTGAGCGACGCCGAGGTACTCGGTGATCGCCTCGCCGAGGTGGTGGGCGTCCGAGCCGGCCGCCCAGATCTCGGGCGTGCTCGGGAAGATGCCCCACATGCCGGTGCCGTCGAAGTTCGCGAGCGGTACGCCGATCAGGATGAGCACCACGAGCAGGACGCCGACGATCGTCGCCATCACGCGGTAGGCGAGCAGCGGGCGGCGAAGCTCGGGGTCGACCGGGGGCTTGTGGCTCACGATCCCGACGGTACCGGGTCGTCGTGCGGCGTCCCGGCGCCAGCCTCGGTGGGGGTCACGGGTTCGGTGACCTCGCGCACCCACCGCCACCAGATGAACGCGGCGAACAGCCCGAAGATCCACCACTCCACGGCGTAGAGGAAGTTCTTCAGGCCCGTGGTCGCGCTGGCCTCGGGCAGCTGCTCGAGGTCGGCGGCCTCGAGCCCGTCGCCCGGCTGCGTCGCCACGACGTAGCCGCCGTACAGGTCCTGGTCGACGTGCTGGATGACGTCGGCGAGCCGCAGCTGCGGGAGCACGTCGTCGTTCGGGTCCTCGTCCATCTGCCCGGTGCCCTCGCCGGGCTGGAGCCAGCCCTCCACGTCGGCGGGGCCCGCCGGTGGAGCGGGAGCCTCCTCGACCGTGGGGGTCCACCCGCGCACGACCGGGATGGCGGCGTCCCCACCGGCGACGGTCACGGGCGTCACGGCCCAGTAGCCGTCGCGGCCGGCGTGCTCGCGCCCGGCGACGTAGACGGTGCCCTCGGGCACCCAGTCCCCCGTGACGGTCACCGGCTGGCCGACGCGGTTGCCCGGGAACGGGTCGTCGGGCCCCATCGCCTCGCCGAGCGCGATCGTCGTCGCGTCGGTCAGGTCGGCGGCCTCGGCCTCGCGGTGGGCCTGCCAGGCGCCGAGCTGCCAGAAGCCGAGCCCGACGGCGACCCCGACACAGGCCAGCGCCAGCAGGTGCGCACCCCAGAACCGCGGGGCGAGCTTGGCGTGCACCCTGCCAGCGTACGTGGCACCCTACTGGTCATACCACTTGACCTCCTGCTACGGTCGCGGCATGCCGCTCCAGCCCGTGACCCGCCGCTCCGTGCCCGACGAGGTCTTCGACCAGGTGCTGTCCGAGGTCGTCGACGGCGGCATCGGCGCGGGCGAGCCGCTGCCCAGCGAGCGCCGGCTCGCCGAGGTGCTCGGGGTCTCCCGCCCGGCGGTCCGCGAGGCGCTCCAGCGGATGGCCCAGACCCGGCTGCTCGACGTCCGCCACGGCGGCGCGACGACCGTGCGCGACTTCAAGCGGTACGCCGGTCTCGACCTGCTGCCGCAGCTGCTGGTGCGCGGCGGCGAGATCGACACCGCCGTCGCCCGCAGCGTGCTGGAGGCCCGGCTCGTCGTCGGCCCCGGCGTCGCCGCGCTCGCCGCCGAACGCGGCGGCCCGTCCCTCGAGGCCTCGCTGCTCGAGACCGTCGACCGGCTGGCCGCGACCGAGGACGGCGTCGAGCGGCAGGTGCACGCGCTGGAGTTCTGGGACCAGGTCGTCGACGCCGCCGACTCGATGGTCTTCCGGCTGATGTTCAACAGCCTGCGCGCGGCGTACGAGCCCGCGCTCGAGGCGCTCGCCCCGATGATGGCCGAGGAGGTCGGCCAGGACGGCGCCTACCGGCTGCTCACCGCGGCGATCGGCTCGGGAGACCCCGAGACCGCGCGCGCCGCCGCCGACCGGGTGCTCCGCCCGGCCACGACCAGCATCCTGTCCGCCCTCTCGGCCCTCTCGGCCCTCTCGGCGCTGGAGGACTGATGACCAGGAGCAGTCTCGAGGTGGAGCGGGCCGCCGCCGAGCGGTTGGCCGCCGACGAGCGGCGCATCACCGGCTCCCGCCGCACGAACGTCTCGCTCGGCACCGCGTGGCGCTCCTTCTGGCGTGCGCCGAGCCCGTGGCTGATCTCGACGTTCCTGGCCGCCGCGGTCGTGGGCCGGGTGCTCGCCGGGGCCGGTGCCTGGTGGGAGCTGCTGATCCCCGCCGGGCTGATCGCGCTGTTCCCCGCCCTCGAGTGGGTCATCCACGTCTGCATCCTGCACGGGCGCCCGCGACAGGTCGGGCCGGTGCGCATCGACTCGCTCCTCGCGCGGGAGCACCGCGCCCACCACGCCGACCCGCGCGACATCCCGCTGGTGTTCATCCCGTGGCGCGCGGTGCTCTGGCTGCTGCCGGCGTACGTCGTCGTCGCCTGGCTCGCGACCCCCTCCACCACGAGCATGCTGTCGCTGCTGGTGGCGGTCTACGGCATCAAGCTCGGCTACGAGTGGACGCACTACCTCGTGCACAGCGACTACCGGCCGCGCTCGCGGTGGTTCCGGTCGGTGTGGCGCAACCACCGGCTGCACCACTACAAGAGCGAGCACTACTGGTTCACGGTCACCACGGCCGGTACGGCCGACCGCCTGTTCGGCACCTACCCCGACCCGGCCGGCGTGGAGACCTCGCCCACCGTGCGGTCGCTGCACTCCCGCGGAGCGCTCTGACGCGGCAGGATCGCCGCCATGACGGTCCGTCACCTCAACTGCGCCTCGATGCGCCCGCTCGCCACCGCGCCGATGGTGGCGCACTGCCTGCTGGTCGAGCGCCCGGCCGGGCTCCTGCTGGTCGACACCGGCTTCGGCACCGGCGACTGCGCCGACCCGAAGCGGCTCGGCCAGCCGTTCCGCGCGGTCGTCCGGCCGGTCCTCGACCCCGCCGAGACCGCGGTCGCGCAGGTTCGGGCGCTCGGGTACGACGCCGCGGACGTCACCGACATCGCGCTCACCCACCTCGACCTCGACCACGTCGGCGGCATCGGGGACTTCCCCCACGCCCGGGTGCACGTCTTCGCCGACGAGCTCGAGGCGGCGCTCCACCCGACGATGCGGGAGAAGGCCCGCTACCTCGAGGTCCAGCGCGCCCACGACCCCGACTGGGTCCGCCACGACGTGCCCGGCGACGCGTGGTTCGGCTTCGGCTCGGTGACCGCCCTGGACGACGACGTGCTGCTCATCCCCCTCCAGGGCCACACCCGCGGCCACTGCGGGGTCGCCGTCCGGCGTACCGACGGCAGCTGGCTACTCCACGCCGGCGACGCCTACTTCCACGCCTCCGAGAAGCAGACGCCACCCGCCCCGCCGTTTGCGCTCAAGGCGTTCCAGGTCCTGATGGGCGTCGACAACCAGCGCCGGCTCGCCAACCAGGAGCGGCTGCGCGAGCTCTGGTCCTCACACTCGGACGAGGTCACGATCTTCTGCGCCCACGACCCGAGCGAGTACGCCGCCCTCGCAGGCTCGTGAACCCGGGTTCGCCACGTGGTGCCGGTGTGCGCCGGCAGCGCCTGTCGTGGTGTGGCGGTCGGGACGCGGGGTACCGGGCGGGATCACCAGCTCCCGGGAGGAGTGCGGTATGGCGCCGATGGAGCCCGTTCCTGAGACCGTGGAGGCCATAGAGGCGCTCGAGGACGGTGGGCTCCTCGACACGCTGGTCGGATTGGCCGACCGAGCCACGGAGGTCGTGCCCGATCTGCTGGGGGTCAGCATCACCTGGCGGGAGGAGCAGCTCAGCTTCACTCTGGTGGCCACCGCCGCCGAGTTCGCTGCGCTCGATGCGGTGCAATACCTCTCGGGCGGGCCGTGCGTCGAGGGTGCCCTCTCCGAGCAAGTTCGTGAGTTCGGCAGCGACGACCCCCTGGACGAGGAGCGGTGGCGGCTGTTCGCGGAGGCGAGCGCAGCTCTCGGGGTGCGGAGCACGCTGACGCTGCCGTTGATTCGTGACGGTGGGGTGGCGGGCACCGCCAATCTCTACGCCGGCTCGCGGCGCGCCTTCGTCGGCCACCATGACGAGCTGGCCGCGATCTTCGGCGGCTGGGCGCCCGGAGCCGTCACCAATGCGGACCTGGCGTTCAGCACGAGGGCCGAGGCCGCGAGAACGCCGCAGCGCATACGGGAGCGACAGAGGGTGATCGACACGGCCGTCGAGATCCTCGTCGAGGATCTCGATGTGGATGCCGAGGTCGCCGAGGAACGACTGCGGACCGCTGCTGCGCTCGGCGGGGTCGCCGTCGACCACTTGCCGCAGACATCGTCGAGCACCGCGAGTAGTGTCTTCGACAATCGACACAACCATGTGGCCTCGATCGATCTTGGGGCGCGGACCCGGCCCTTGTGCTGTCGACCTCGTCTGGCTGCAGTCGAAGCAGGAATGTCTGATCGACGTAGCGCCTGTTTGGATGAGTATCTCGATGTGCTCACCGTGTGTGCGTCTTCCAGCAGCGACTGAGCGTCGCCGCGCATCGCCGCCGAGTTTCAGCGACCGTAGTGGTAGCGGCACGCGGCAATGCGTACTTCGTCGTCGAGAACCTTGTAGACCAAGCGATGCTCGTCAGTGATCCGCCGCGACCAGTAGCCAGCGAAGTCGTGCTTGAGCGGCTCGGGCTTGCCGATGCCCTCGTTCCCGTTGCGCACCACGTCCTGGATCAATTGGTTGATGCGCTTGAGCACCTTCCGGTCCTGCGCCTGCCACCACAGGTAGTCCTCCCACGCGTTGGCGTCCCAGACCAGCCGCATGCTCAGTCGGCGTCGAGAAGGTCGTGGGTGTCCCCGGAGCCGCCCTCCAACCGCTCCATCGCGTCGAGAAGCCGGCGAGCATTGGCGGGTGACCGCATCAGGTACGCCGTCTCGCGCAACGACTCGAAGTCGGCCAGCGAGACGATGACGACTGGCTCGTGGCCCGCGCGGGTGATGACGACCTCTTCGCGGTCGTTGACGACGCTGTCGAGGACCTCGGCGTAGCGGGCCCTCGACTCCGTGTAGCTCAACGTCTTCATGACGCCACCTCCTGTACAGAAAACTGTACGCCCTAGCGATGCGCCAGGCAATCAGAGGGTTTCCGCCGCCGGTCGCTCACAGACCCGCGCTCGCCAGGCGTGGGATCTCCTGAGAGATCACGATGGTGGAGCCTAGGGGACTCGAACCCCTAACCCCCTGCTTGCAAAGCAGGTGCGCTACCAATTGCGCCAAGGCCCCGTGCGGGGCCAGGCCCCACGGGAGGTGTCAGGCGCGCTCGACCGGGTCGGTCGCCTCGGCCCAGAGCGCCTGCTCCTTCTTGCCGTCGTCGAGCTTGCGCTTGACGACGAAGCCGGCGCCGACCAGGGACAGGAGGAACAGGATCTTCTTCATGGTGGCTCCCTTGGTGGCGGGCGGGGACTGCCGGGATGGTGGGCCTAACAGGACTTGAACCTGTGACCTCTTCCTTATCAGGGAAGCGCTCTAACCGTCTGAGCTATAGGCCCGTGAACCGAGGGGGAACACTACCGGACCCCCGCGGACAGCAACAAAACGGGGTTACCGCTCGTCCTCGGCCAGGGTGAGCTCGACGCCGCCGAGCAGGGCCGCGGCCATGTTGTAGAGGAACGCGCCGAGGGTGGCGATGGCGGTGATCAGGATGACGTCGACCACGGCGACGAGCATCGTGAAGCCCATGACGCGGGACATCCCGACGTACGTCTCGACGTCCCAGTTCGCCGCATCCTCGCCGCCGACCACGTCGCGCACGGTGTCGTTGATCGACTCCCAGACACCGGCCGCCGCGAGCACGGACCAGATGATGAAGACCGAGACCACGGTGACGACGCCGAAGGCGACCGCCAGCAGGAACGACGTCTTCATGACCGACCACGGGTCGATCCGGGTCAGGCGGAGTCGGGCGCGGCGCGGGGGCCGCTTGCCGCCCTTGGCCGCCTTCTTCGCCGCGGCGGGCGACTCCGGCTGGGCGTTGGCCCGGTGCTCGTCGGCTGCGTTCGCGATCTTCGCCGAGATCCGGTCGCCCAGGGGCGCCCGCACAGCGGTGTCCTGGCCGTCGGTCATCAGCCGTCACTCTCCCCGTCGGTCTCGGGCTGGGTCGGTTCCAGTGTTGCATCCCTACCCTCATCCGACGATTCCGGAACGTCGGAGGTTGCCTCTGCAGCGTCCTCGATCGCGCCCTCGGGGGCGTCCTCGTCCTCGTCCTTCGCCTCGACCGAGCGGGCCACCACCGCCACCGAGTCGCCCGACTTCGGCGTCACGAACTTCACGCCCTGGGTCGAGCGGCCGGTCGGGCGGAAGTCGGCGTTGATCGGGCTGCGCACGACCTGGCCGTTCTGCGTGATCGAGAGGACCTCGTCGCCCTCCTCGACGATGAACGCGCCGACCAGGCCGCCGCGCTCCTCGTTGGTGAGCGTCATCGCCTTGATGCCGAGACCGCCGCGGTTGGTGACGCGGTACTCCGAGATCCGGCTGCGCTTGGCATAGCCGCCATCGGTGATCGTGAAGACGTACTGCTCCTTCACGTCCGGCAGGTCGCCCGCCGCCGTCGACGCGCCGGCCTCCTCGGCCTTCGCCTCCGCGGCCTCCTCGGCCGCGACCTGCTCCGCACGGATCACCGACATCGACAGCACCGAGTCGTCGTTGCTGCGGAACTTCATGCCGGTGACACCGGACGTCGCGCGCCCCATCGGCCGCAGCTGGTCGTCCGCGGCCTTGAACCGGATCGCCGAGCCCTTGCGGGAGACCAGCAGGATGTCGTCCTCGGCGTTGACCAGCTCGGCGCCGATCAGCTCGTCGTCGTCCTCGCGGAAGTTGATCGCGATGACGCCGGCCTGCCGCGGGCTGTTGTAGTCGCCCAGGCGGGTCTTCTTCACCAGGCCGTTGCGGGTCGCCAGCACGAGGTACGGCGCCTGCTCGTAGTCGCGGATCGCCAGCACCTGCGCGATGTTCTCGTCGGGCTGGAAGGACAGGAGTCCGGCCACGTGGCCGCCCTTGGCGTCGCGCGACGCCTCGGGCAGGTTGTAGGCCTTGGTGCGGTAGACCCGGCCGGCCGTGGTGAAGAACAGCAGCCAGTGGTGGTTGGTGGTCGCGATGAAGTGCTCGACCACGTCGTCGCCGCGCAGGGTCGCGCCGCGCACGCCCTTGCCGCCGCGCTTCTGGGTCCGGTACTGGTCGGCCCGGGTGCGCTTGGCGTACCCGCCGCGGGTGATCGAGACGACCAGCTCCTCGTCGGGGATCAGGTCCTCCATCGAGAGGTCGCCGTCGGCCGCGATGATCTGCGTACGGCGGTCGTCGCCGTACTTGTCGACGATCTCGGTGAGCTCGTCGGAGACGATCTGCCGCTGCCGGGCCTCGTTGGCGAGGATGTCCTCGAGGTCGGCGATGACCGCCTCGAGCTCGGCCAGGCGGTCCATGATCTTCTGCCGCTCGAGGGCGGCCAGGCGTCGCAGCTGCATCTCGAGGATGGCGTTCGCCTGGACCTCGTCGATCTCGAGCAGCTCCATCAGGCCGGTGCGCGCCTGCTCGACGTCGGGGCTGTTGCGGATCAGCGCGATCACGTCGTCGAGCGCGTCGAGCGCCTTCACCAGGCCCCGGTAGATGTGCGCCTGCCGCTCGGCCTCGGCCAGGCGGAAGCGGGTACGCCGCTGGATGACCTCGATCTGGTGGGCGACCCAGTTCGAGATGAACTGGTCGATGGTCAGCGTCCGCGGGACGCCGTCGACCAGCGCCAGCATGTTCGCCGAGAAGTTGGTCTGGAGCTCGGTGTGCTTGAGCAGGTTGTTGAGCACGACCCGCGCGACGGCGTCGCGCTTGAGCACGACCACCAGGCGCTGGCCGGTCCGCGAGGACGTGTCGTCGCGGACGTCGGAGATGCCCTGGACCTTGCCGGAGTCGGCGAGCTCGGCGATCTTCAGCGCCAGGTTGTCCGGGTTGACCATGTAGGGCAGCTCGGTGATGACCAGGCAGGTCCGGCCCTTGGCGTCCTCGTCGACCTCGATCACCGCGCGCTGGGTGATCGACCCCCGGCCGGTGCGGTAGGTCTGCTCGATGCCCTGGCGGCCCACGATGAGGGCGGCGTTCGGGAAGTCGGGGCCCTTGATCCGCTCGATCAGCGCGTCCTGGAGCTCCTCGCGGCTGGCGTCGGGGTGCTCGAGGCTCCACTTCGCGCCCTCGGCGACCTCGCGCAGGTTGTGCGGCGGGATGTTGGTGGCCATGCCGACCGCGATGCCGGCCGACCCGTTGACCAGCAGGTTCGGGAACCGCGCCGGCAGGATCGTCGGCTCCTGGGAGCGACCGTCGTAGTTGGGCTGGAAGTCGACGGTGTCTTCCTCGATGTCGCGGACCATCTCCATGGCCAGCGGCGCCATCCGGCACTCGGTGTACCGCATCGCGGCGGCCGGGTCGTTGCCCGGCGAGCCGAAGTTGCCCTGCCCGTGGATGAGCGGGTTGCGCATCACCCACGGCTGCGCGAGGCGGACCAGGGTGTCGTAGATCGCGGAGTCGCCGTGCGGGTGGTACTGACCCATCACGTCGCCGACGACGCGCGAGCACTTCGAGAAGCCGCGGTCGGGGCGGTAGCCGCCGTCGAACATCGCGTACAGCACCCGGCGGTGCACCGGCTTGAGGCCGTCGCGGACGTCGGGCAGCGCGCGGCCCACGATGACGGCCATCGCGTAGTCGATGTACGCGCGCTGCATCGAGGTCTGGAGCTCGATGGGCTCGATCCGGCCGCCGGGAGTCGGGGTCTCAGTCACTCTGTGTCTCTCTCGTCGAATCTAGGAGGAATCTAGGACTGTCGCTAGACGGTCAGATATCCAGGAATCGGACGTCCTTGGCGTTGCGCTGGATGAACGAACGGCGCTGCTCGACGTCCTCGCCCATGAGGATCGAGAAGATCTCGTCCGCGTGCGCCGCGTCGTCCAGGGTCACCTGGAGCATCAGCCGCTGGTCGGGGTCCATCGTGGTCTCCCACAGCTCGTCGGCGTTCATCTCGCCCAGACCCTTGTAGCGCTGCACCGGGTTGTCCTTCGGCAGCTTCTTGCCCGCCTCGAGGCCGGCGCGCATGAGCGCGTCACGCTCGGCGTCGGAGTAGACGAACTCGTGCTCGGCCGGCTTGTTCCAGCGCAGCCGGTAGAGCGGCGGCTGCGCCATGTAGACGTAGCCGCCCTCGATCAGCGGCTTCATGAAGCGGAACAGCAGCGTCAGCAGCAGCGTGTTGATGTGGTGGCCGTCCACGTCGGCGTCCGCCATCAGCACCACCTTGTGGTAGCGCAGCTTCTCGATGTCGAACTCTTCGTGGATGCCGGTGCCGAGCGCGGAGATGATCGCCTGGACCTCGGTGTTGCCGAGGACCTTGTCGATGCGGGCCTTCTCGACGTTGAGGATCTTGCCGCGGATCGGGAGGATCGCCTGGACCCGGGGGTCGCGGCCGGACTTGGCCGAGCCGCCCGCGGAGTCGCCCTCGACGATGAAGACCTCGCACTCGGCGGGGTTGGTCGACTGGCAGTCGGCGAGCTTGCCGGGCAGGCCGCCGCCGCCGAGCAGGCCCTTGCGGTTGCGGGCCAGGTCGCGCGCCTTGCGCGCGGCGATGCGCGCGGTCGCCGCGGCCTGGGCCCGGCGGATGATGTCCTTGCCCTCGCCGGGGTTCTGCTCGAGCCAGGCGCCGAGCTGGTCGTTGACGACGCGCTGGACGAAGCCCTTGGCCTCGGTGTTGCCGAGCTTGGTCTTGGTCTGGCCCTCGAACTGCGGCTCGCCGAGCTTGATCGAGATGATCGCGGTGAGGCCCTCGCGGATGTCGTCGCCCGACACCCGGTCCTCCTGCTTCTTCATCAGGCCCCACTCGAAGCCCCAGTTGTTGACCAGGGAGGTCAGCGCCGCACGGAAGCCCTCCTCGTGCGTGCCGCCCTCGTGGGTGTTGATCGTGTTCGCGAAGGTGTGGACGGACTCGGTGTAGGAGGTGTTCCACTGCATCGCGACCTCGAGGCTCATGTGGCTCTCGGAGGACTCGGGGGTCTCGGCCTCGAAGGAGATGATCGAGGGGTTCGCCGCCTGCTTCTTGCGGTTGATGTGCTCGACGTAGTCGACCAGGCCGCGGTCGTAGCGGAAGACCTGCTCGATGCCACCGCCCTCGCCGCGTCGGATCCCGTCGGCCGGCTGGGTGTCGACGGCGTCGGCGACGGTGTCGTCCTCGACGGCGTCCACGATCTCGTCGGCCTGCGGCCGCTCGTCGCGCACGACGATCTCGAGGCCCTTGTTGAGGAAGGCGTACTCGCGGATCCGCGACGTGATCGTCTCGAGGTTGTACGTCGTGGTCTCGAAGATGTCGGGGGAGGCGTAGAACGTGATCGAGGTGCCGGTGCGCTCACCGGGCTCCATCGGGCGGACCTCCTCGAGCGGGCCGTCCGGCACGCCGACGGTGAAGGTCTGGCGCCACAGGTGGCCGCGGTTCTTGACCTCGGCGATCACCTTCGTGGACAGCGCGTTGACCACCGAGACGCCGACACCGTGCAGGCCGCCGGACACCTTGTAGCCGCCGCCGCCGAACTTGCCGCCGGCGTGCAGCACGGTCAGGGCCAGCGTCAGCGCGGGCAGCTCCTGGCCGGGGGCGGTGTCGGTCGGGATGCCGCGGCCGTTGTCCTCGACGCGGATGCCGCCGTCGGACTGGAGGGTGAGCACGATCCGGTCGCAGTGCCCGGCGAGGGCCTCGTCGACCGCGTTGTCCACGATCTCCCAGATCAGGTGGTGCAGGCCGCGCTCACCGGTCGAGCCGATGTACATGCCGGGCCGCTTGCGGACGGCTTCGAGGCCCTCGAGGACCTGGATCGCGGAGGCGTCGTACTGGACCTCGTCGTTGGCGCTCACGGAACCTCTTCTGCTGCTCTTGACATGGCGAAGGCCGCTGCGCGAGGGCTGGGCGGCCGATGTCCATACTACCCGTCAGAAGGCCGCATTCCACGTGTCCACTCCCACGAGGGGGGTGGCTGTGGACGAAATCGGGTCCGATAAGGCTCCTGAGCGGCGACACGAGCGCCGAACAGGGGTGCCGACAGGCCCCCGTACGCCGGAGCGCCTCCTGGATCGTCTCGTTCAGCCGTAGGTGTCGCGGGGCCCGCGGCCGTCGCGGACCGAGCGCGGGCCCTTCTTCCACGTGGGCAGGTGCGGGCCCTGGACGTCGATCGCCGTGACCGTCCCGTGGCCGAGCTCCTCGTTGAGCCGGCGGACCACGGTCGGGGCCAGCAGGCGCAGCTGGGTGGCCCACGCGGTGGAGTCCGTGCGGACCACCAGCCGGCCCTCGGCGAAGGACTCGGGTGTGCAGTGCTGGGCCACCTCGGCGCCCACGAGCTCCTCCCACCGGCCGAAGACGCCGTGCACCCGCAGGTCCAGGGTCCACCCGTGGTCCTCGACCAGCCGGCCGAGGGTGGCGTCGAGCAGCTGCGGATCCCGGTCGTCGGGGTGCGCGCCGGAGACCCGGCCGCGCTTCGGGGCGTCCTTGGAGCGCTGCTTGCGCCGCGCGGCGGGGGTCGACTTCGCGGTGGCCCGGGTCAGCGCCTTGGCGAGGTCGAGGCCGTCGTCGCGGTGCTCGGCGGGCCGGTCCTCCTCACTGCTCACGGACCACCTCCCCGTTCGCCACGGCGAACCGCGCTCCGGCGAGCGCCTCGGGGACGTCGGCCGGGACGGCCGCGGTGACCAGCACCTGCTCGGCGCCGGCGACCAGGTCGGCGAGCTGCAGGCGGCGCTCGGTGTCGAGCTCGGCGAACACGTCGTCGAGGATGAGGATCGGGTCGTCGCCGTCGGCGCGGAGCAGGTCGTACGACGCGAGCCGGAGCGCCAGCGCGAACGACCACGACTCGCCGTGCGAGGCGTAGCCCTTCACGGGGAGGTCGCCCAGGGTGAGCAGCAGCTCGTCGCGATGCGGGCCGACGAGCGAGACCCCGCGGTCGAGCTCGTCGCCGCGCCGGGCCTCGAGCTCGGCGAGCAGCGCCTCGGTCAGGTCCTCGCGGGCGGTCCGGCCCTGGAGGTCGAACGACGGCTTGTACGCGATGTCGGCGTCGTCGCGGGTGGCGCCCCGGGCGACGGTCTCGTAGGCCTTGCCGACGTAGGGCCGCAGCTCCTCGACCAGCGCGATCCGCTCGGCGAGCAGCTCGGCGCCAGTGCGCGCGAGGTGCGCGTCCCACACGCCGAGGGTCTCCAGGCTGCCCTTGCTCATCCGGGCGGTCTTGAGCAGCGAGTTGCGCTGCCGCAGCACCCGGTCGTAGTCGGAGCGGACGCCGGCCAGCCGCGGCACCCGCAGCACCAGCAGGTCGTCGAGGAACTTCCGGCGGTCGCCCGGGTCGCCCTTGACGAGCGTCAGGTCCTCGGGCGAGAACACGACCGTCCGCACCAGGCCGACGATCTCGCGGGCGCGGGGGAGGGGCGACCGGTTGATCCGCGCCCGGTTGGACTTGCCGGGGTTGAGCTCCACCTCGAGTACGGCGGTGCGCCCGTCGCGCACGACCGCGGCCCGGACCACCGCCTGGTCGGCGCCGGCGCGGACCAGCGGGGTGTCGCTGGCGACCCGGTGGCTGGCCAGCCGGGAGAGGTAGTCGATCGCCTCGACGAGGTTGGTCTTGCCCTGACCGTTGCGCCCGATGAACGCGGTGACACCGGGCTCGAGCGCGACGTCCGCCGCGGCGTAGGACCGGAAGTCGTGGAGGGTCAGGTGCGAGACGTACACGTCACTGTCACGTCACTGTCAGGTCAGGCGTCGGGGTTCGCGTCGCCGCCGACCGGCGGCTCGGTGCGGACGGCGTGGCCGCCGAACTGGTTGCGCATCGCGGCGACCGCCTTCATCGCCGGGCTGTCGTCCTGGCGCGAGGTGAACCGGGCGAAGAGGGAGGCGGCGATGACGTGCATCGGCACGGCGTTGTCGATCGCGGCCTCGACGGTCCAGCGCCCCTCGCCGGAGTCCTCGGCGTAGCCGGCGATCTTGTCGAGGTGCTGGTCGTCCTCGAGGGCGGCGACCAGGAGGTCGAGCAGCCAGGACCGGATCACGGTGCCGGAGCGCCAGGAGTCGAAGACGTCGGGCACGTTGTCGACCAGGTCGACCTTCTCCAGCAGCTCCCAGCCCTCGGCGTAGGCCTGCATCATGGCGTACTCGATGCCGTTGTGGACCATCTTGGCGAAGTGCCCGGCGCCGGGCTTCTTGCCGGCGTGGACGAAGCCGCCCTCCTCCGGCTTGAGGGCATCGAGTGCCGGCTGGACCTTGGCGACGTCCTCGTCGGTGCCGCCGCACATGAGCGCGTAGCCGTTCTGGAGGCCCCACACGCCGCCGGAGACGCCGCAGTCGACGAAGCCGATGCCCTTCTGGGCCAGCATCTCGGCGTTCATCTGGTCGTCGGTCCACCGGGAGTTACCGCCGTCGACGACGAGGTCGCCCTCGCCGAGCAGCTCGCCGAGGTCGCGGATCGTGTCGCGGGTCGCGTCGCCCGCGGGCACCATCACCCACACTACTTTCGGCGACGGGAGTCGCTCGACCATGGCGGCGAGGCTGTCGGCGTCCGCGAGGTCGGGGTTGCGGTCGTAGCCCACGACCGTGTGCCCCGCGTCGCGCAGCCGCGTCCGCATGTTGCCGCCCATCTTGCCGAGTCCGACGAGTCCGATGTCCATGCACTCAGCCTAGGCGCGCGGGTAATGGGTCAGGAGAGCAGGCGGCGCGGCATCAGCAGGTAGCGGAACGGTGCGGGCTCCTCGCCGTCGCCGGGCTGGCCGCTGAGGACCACCGGCTTGGACGCCTGGGTGAACGCCAGCTCGACGACCGGCTGGTCGATCGCGGTGAGGCCGTCGAGGAGGAACTGCGGGTTGAAGCCCGTGGTGATGTCCTCGCCGGTGATGGTGGCCTCGATCGACTCCGACGCCTGCGCCTCGTCCCCGGAGCCGGCGTCGAGGGTGAGGACGCCGTCGCTGAACGCGAGCTGGACGGCGGTGTTGCGCTCCGCGACCAGGGCGACGCGCTTGACCGACTCGACCAGCGCGGCCTTGTCGACCAGCGCGGTGGTCTGGTGCTCGTTCGGGAAGAGGCTGCGGACCTTGGGGAACTCGCCGTCGAGCAGGCGGGTCGTCGTGCGGCGTACGCCGCCGGTCGCCTGACCCTCGAAGCCGATGATTCCCTCACCGGTGCCGGTGGACGCGAGCGCGATCGTGACCTCTCCTCCGGCGGTGAGCGACTTGGCGGTGTCGCCGAGCACGCGAGCAGGGACCAGCGCGGCCGCGGACTCGTCCGGCGTGCGCGGGCTCCAGTCGAGCTCGCGGTGCGAGAGGCGGAAGCGGTCGGTCGCGAGTAGGGAGATGGTCGAGCCGTCGATCTCGATGCGGACACCCGTCAGGACCGGGAGCATGTCGTCGCGGCCTGCCGCGGTGACCGCCTGGGAGACCGCGTGGGCGAACGACTCGGCGTCGACGGTGCCGGTCGCGGCCGGCATGTCCGGCAGCGAGGGATAGTCCTCGACCGGCATGGTCTGGAGGCTGAACCGCGCCGAACCACACGTGAGCGAGACCCGGGCGCCGTCGAGCACCATGTCGACCGGCTTGGCGGGCAGCGAGCGGCAGATGTCGGCGAGGAGCCGGCCGCTGACCAGCGCCTTGCCCTCGTCATTGACCTGGGCGGCGAGCGTGGCGCGCGCCGAGGTCTCGTAGTCGAAGGTGGACAGCACCAGACCGTCGTCGCTGGCCTCGATGAGGAGGCCGGCGAGCACGGGCACGCTGGGACGGACCGGGAGGCTGCGGGCAGCCCAGGCGACGGCATCGGCGAGCACGTCGCGCTCGACGCGGAACTTCACAGTGGTTCCTTCGGGTCGGTCGAACTAGAGGGTTTTTCGAGAAAGTCGTGGGATGCGCATCCTGCCACGCGACGCCGACCGGCGGGAGTTGTCCCCAGGAAGGGGGCCGGGTGGATGTTCACCAGGGATCGGGATGTCTGGAGGTAGGTGGGAGTCATAGCGTCGGTGGAGACTGTGGACAACGCGTGTTCTCGCAGGTCAGCCCGTCGATTGGGCGTGCACAGCCCCTGTGGAATCACAAATGAGGTACTCGCGCCGGGTGTGGAGCCCGCGGCTCGTCTCCGGGAGAACCTGTCGTTCGTCCACAGCTTCTCCCGGGCGGGGTGACGACGAACCACATTTCCTCCACAACGTGCTCGAGGGTGCGGCGGGCGTGTGGTGAGGCGAGCTCAGCCCTGGCGGGCGTGCATCTTGATCCGGTTGGTGAGCTCCGAGACCTGGTTGAACACCGCGCGGCGCTCGGCGAGCAGCTGGTTGATCTTGCGGTCGGCGTACATCACGGTCGTGTGGTCGCGGTTGCCGAACTGCGCGCCGATCTTCGGCAGCGACAGGTCCGTGAGCTCCCGGCACAGGTACATCGCGATCTGCCGCGCCATCACCAGATGCCGGCCGCGGCTCGGCCCGGTGAGCTCCTCGATGGAGAGGCCGAAGTACGCCGCGGTCTGGGCGATGATCAGCGCCGCGGTGATCTCGGGCTCGCCGCCCTCGGGGATCAGGTCCTTGAGGACGATCTCGGCCAGGGTCATGTCGACCTCCTGGCGGTTGAGGTTCGCGAACGCCGTGACCCGGATCAACGCTCCCTCGAGCTCGCGGATGTTGGTCTGGATCTTGCTGGCGATGAACTCGAGCACGTCCGGTGGCGCGGTGAGGCGGTCCATCGCGGCCTTCTTGCGCAGGATCGCGATGCGGGTCTCGAGGTCCGGGGGCTGCACGTCGGTGATGAGGCCCCACTCGAACCGGTTGCGCAGCCGGTCCTCGAGCGCCTCGAGCCGCTTCGGTGCGCGGTCGGAGGTGAGGACGATCTGCTTGTTCGCGTTGTGGAGCGTGTTGAAGGTGTGGAAGAACTCCTCCTGGGTCTGGGTCTTGCCCTCCAGGAACTGGATGTCGTCGATCAGCAGCACGTCGACGTCGCGGTAGCGCCGCTTGAACCGGTCCTGCCGGTCGTCACGGATCGCGTTGATGAACTCGTTGGTGAACTCCTCACTCGACACGTAGCGCACCTTGGCGCCGGTGTAGAGCGAGCGGACGTAGTGCCCGATCGCGTGGAGCAGGTGGGTCTTGCCCAGTCCGGAGTCGCCGTAGACCAGCAGGGGGTTGTACGCCTTGCCGGGGGCCTCGGCGACGGCCACGGCCGCCGCGTGGGGGAACCGGTTGGAGGATCCGATGACGAAGGTCTCGAAGGTGTACTTGGGGTTGAGTCGGGTCTCCAGCGCGGTGGGGCGCTTGGCGGGGTCGAGCGGCTCCAGGGGCGCGGACGGGAGCGGCCCGACCGGCTCGGCGGCAATTGTCGACATATCGACATGTCCACTCGTCGCCTCATCGGGTGCGACGGCCGGCTCGTCGGCCACCGCGTCCTGGAGCTCTTCGAGCTGCGGGTTCACGGTCACCGCGATCCGGATCTCGCGGCCGAACCGGAGGGTGAGCGCATCCTCGAGCTGTCCACGCAGCCGGCCCTCGAGCTGACTGCGGGTGAAGTCGTTGGGCACCGCGACGATGGCGGTGCTCTCGTGGAGGGTGACCGGCTCGCTCGCGCGCAGCCAGGCCCGCTGATTCGGCTGGAGGTCGTCGACGACGCTGCGCCAGGCCACGCTCAGGTCGGGGCCGAGGTCCGAGGTGCTCTGCTCCACCGTTCCCACTCTCTCGTGCTGCTCGTCGACCGCGGGGCCGATGCCGGTCCATCGTCGGGGAGGCCGGGGGGCTCCTGCAGGAGAACGCCCGGTTCTGTCTCCACAACTTTGTCCACAGGTTGTGAACCTGCCCCCTCCCTTGTGGAGAGAGCCGGTACGAGTCCTCCCGGCGACCGGTCCGAGTCGGTGTTTGTGCAGGTCAGGGGCCCGAACTGGCGAACGTGACCGGGGTCACACGGGCCGCTGTCCCGGACCGTTGCCCAGGTGGCGGGGAACCTCGTTGCGAGCGAACGTAACAAGCGCGGCCGGGCCCGGGCAACCCGTCATCCACAGGTTCCGGTCCAGCGGTCCAGCGCCGGTTTGACCCTGTGGAATCGCAGCGCGTACCGTTGCTCGGTCACCCGGTGTCGACGGGTGCCGCATGTCCACGACAGAGCAGTCTGCGCGTGGGTGGGCGGTGCCAGCCGAACTGGCCCTCGAGGCCGGCCGAGCGCTGCCGCTCCGACCCGTGTGACTGCCCTGACAACACCATGGAGAGAAGCTCGTGAGCAAGCGTACGTACCAGCCGAACAACCGCCGCCGTCACAAGGTGCACGGGTTCCGCCTGCGCATGCGCACCCGTGCCGGTCGCGCCATCCTGTCGCAGCGTCGCCGCAAGGGCCGCAAGAGCCTCGCCGTCTGACGACGGTCGACCAGGCCGGATCCGGGTCAGCCGCGTGCTGTCCTCGGCTCATCGCCTCACCGACGGTGCCTCGTTCCGCGAGGCGGTCCGCACGGGCCGCCGCAGCGGAGCGCGCACCGTCGTGGTGCATCTGGCACCCGGTGGCGGTGCGGGGACCCCGCGGATCGGCTTCGTGGTCAGCAAGGCCGTGGGAGACGCCGTCACCCGCAACCGCGTGAAGCGCCGGCTTCGACACCTCGCCCGGGAGCACGTCTCGTCGCTCCCGGGCTCTGCTGTGCTCGTGGTCCGGGCGCTCCCGGCAGCGGCGACCGCGTCGTCGGCGGAACTCGGTGCCGACCTCGCACGTTGCCTCCGTCGGGCGCTCGACGCCGGTCGCCCGGAGGTGAAGGCGTGAGGTACGACCCGCTCCGTTGGGCGCTCATCGGCCTCCTGCGCGCCTACCGGCTGCTGATCAGCCCGCTCTACGGGCAGGTCTGTCGCTACCATCCGACCTGCTCGGCCTACGCGCTCGAGGCGGTCACCGAGCGGGGCAGCATCCTCGGGTCCTGGCTGACCGTCCGCCGGCTCGTCCGCTGCCACCCCTGGGCCCGCGGAGGCTACGACCCGGTCCCGCTCCGCAGATCCCCTGACCAGCCCCGCCTGCGGGCGGGCTCCTCTCCCACACCCCAGCAAGGAGCTTGACCCGGTGGACTTCTTCATGGAGATCGGCGGCCTCATCATGACGCCGCTGTACTACGCCATCTCGGCCATCCTGGTCGCGTGGCACTGGGTCCTCACCGAGCTGGGGTTGGACCCGCACGGTGGCGGCACGTGGGTGCTCTCGATCGTGGGCCTGACCCTGGTCGTGCGTGCACTCCTGATCCCGCTGTTCGTGCGCCAGATCAAGGCCAGCCGCAACATGCAGCTGATCCAGCCGCGGGTCAAGGAGCTGCAGAAGAAGTACGGCCACGACCGGGAGCGTCTCGCCCAGGAGACGATGAAGCTCTACCGGGAGAGCGGCACCAACCCGTTCTCCTCGTGCCTGCCGATCCTCATCCAGATGCCGATCTTCCTGGCGCTGTTCCGGCTGCTCGACCACCACGCGGAAGAGGGCGGCGTCGCCTTCCTGACGGCCGAGCTCTCCGACAGCTTCGTGAACGCGAAGCTCTTCAACAGCATCCCGATCGAGGCGACGTTCCTGAACTCGGGCGGCCAGGTCTCGGTGCAGGTGCTGGCGGCGTTGCTCGTCATCGCGATGACCGCGACGACGTTCACCACGCAGCGCCAGCTGATGAGCAAGAACATGCCGCCGGACGCGCTCACCGGTCCGTACGCCCAGCAGCAGAAGCTGCTGCTGTACGTGCTGCCGGTCGTGTTCGCCGTCGGTGGCATCGCGTTCCCGATCGCCGTCCTCTTCTACTGGACCACCTCCAACCTCTGGACGATGGGCCAGCAGTTCTATGTGATCCGCAACAACCCGGCGCCCGGCACCGCGGCGGAGACCGCGAAGCAGGAGCGCGACGCCGCGAAGGCCGCCCGTAAGGGCCGACCCGCAGAGGTCGTCGAGCCGGAGCCGACGCCCGAGGAGGAGCGTCGCCCCCAGCAGCGCCAGCAGCCCAAGAAGCAGTCGCGCGAGCAGCGCAAGAAGTCCGGTGGGGCCAAGCCCACCCCGAAGCCGAAGCCCGAGGGAGGCACCAGTGAGTGACCCGATCGAGAACGACGACGCCGCCGTGGAGAGCGAGGAGGTGGCCGCGGGGTCGCGGATCGAGCAGCTCGAGCGCGAGGGTGACATCGCCGCCGACTACCTCGAGGAGCTGCTCGACATCGCGGACCTCGACGGCGACCTCGACATGGACGTCGACGGCGACCGTGCCGCGGTCTCGATCGTGGGCGCCGACCTCTCGCAGCTCGTCGGCGCGAAGGGCGAGGTCCTGGACGCGCTCCAGGAGCTGACCCGGCTCGCGGTCTATCGAGAGACCGGTGAGCGCTCCCGCCTGATGCTGGACATCTCCGGGTTCCGGGCGGAGAAGCGCGAGGAGCTGGTGAAGCTGGCGGAGGAGACCGTCGCCCGCGTCAAGGAGACGGGCTCGCCGGCCGCGCTCGACCCGATGTCGCCGTTCGAGCGGAAGGTCGTCCACGACGCAGTGGCCGCGGCCGGCCTGACCTCGGAGTCCGAGGGCGTGGAGCCCCGCCGCCACGTGGTGGTGCTCCCGTCGTGAGCGCATGACGGACCATGTTTCACGTGAAACACCCTCCGCCCCCGAGTCGGCGCGGAGGGTGTTTGCGTCGGAGCGGCTGCCGCTGGCCGAGCGGTACGCCGGGCTCCTGGCGACCGACGGGGTGGTGCGGGGACTGATCGGCCCGCGTGAGGCACCGCGCCTGTGGGACCGGCACCTGGTCAACTGTGCTCTCCTCGCGGAGCTCGTTCCTGCGGGCAGCACCGTGTGCGACATCGGCTCGGGGGCGGGGCTGCCCGGCCTGGTGCTGGCGATCGCTCGCCCGGACGTCCAGGTGACGCTGGTCGAGCCGCTGCTGCGCCGCACGACGTTCCTCGAGGAGGTCGTCGCGGAGCTGGGTCTGGACCACGTCGAGGTGGTGCGCGGTCGGGCGGACTCCCTGCACGGACAGCGGCGGTTCGACGTCGTGACGTCCCGCGCCGTGGCCCCGTTGGGACGGCTACTGGACTGGTCCATGCCGCTGGTCGCCCCCACCGGGGCCCTTGTGGCCATGAAGGGCTCCTCGGTGGCCGACGAGGTGATTGAGGCCGAGCCCGAGCTCGTCCGGTGGGGCTGCGCTCCGCCGGAGATCCGCGTGCTGGGGGAGGACCTGGCCGTTTCCACCACCGTCGCTCTCCGGGTGGCCTGGGCCGATCCGGGACAGGTATCTTGGCCGCTTGCGGCACCGCACGGGGGCGGTCGACCGAAGCAGCGCGCGACCCGCAAGCGCGCGACATCGAACCGGAGGCGACGGGCGTGAGCGAGTTTTCCACCGGTGGGAGCACGCCTGCTGAGCGTGGTTATCCACAGGCAGGCGGCACTCCTCCACAGAACGCCGGCGGGGAGGAGACCCCCGATGTTTCACGTGAAACCGGCTTCGCCGTCCGCACGGCGGCGGACATCGCGGTCGCCGCTCCGGACTTCGACCACGATCCCGCGACGCCGCTGGCCCGGGCGGCCGAGCACACCGTCCTCGCCCGCCACGGAGCCCGGATGCGCCCGCCGATGGAGCGCCCCGGCTCGACCCGGATCTTCGTGGTCGCCAACCAGAAGGGCGGCGTCGGCAAGACGACGTCGACCGTGAACGTCGCCGCCGCGCTCGCCCAGCTCGGCCAGAAGGTCCTGGTCATCGACCTGGACCCCCAGGGCAACGCCTCGACCGCGTTGGGCGTCGAGCACCGGCGCGGGGTGCCCTCGACCTACGACGCGCTGGTCGACGGGGAGCCGCTCGAGGAGGTGGTCACCCCGAGCCCCGAGGTCGACAACCTGTACGTCGTGCCGGCGACCATCGACCTGGCCGGCGCCGAGATCGAGCTGGTCTCGGTGGTCGCGCGCGAGAGCCGCCTGCGCAAGGCGATCTACGGGCACCCGCAGGTCGGCAGCGCCGAGGAGGCGGGGGAGGACCGGTTCGACTACGTGCTGGTCGACTGCCCGCCCTCGCTGGGCCTGCTCACGCTCAACGCCCTGGTGGCCGGCAACGAGATGCTGATCCCGATCCAGGCCGAGTACTACGCCCTCGAGGGCCTGGGCCAGCTGATCGAGACCGTCGAGATGGTGCGCGCCCACCTCAACCAGGGCCTGTCGATCTCCACGATCCTGGTCACGATGTACGACGCCCGGACCCGCCTGGCCGCCGGCGTCGCCGAGGAGGTCCGGGAGCACTTCGGCGACCAGGTCCTCAAGACGGCCATCCCGCGCTCCGTGCGGGTGTCGGAGGCCCCGTCCTACGGCCAGACCGTGATGACCTACGATCCCGGATCGCCGGGTGCGCTGTCCTACCTCGAGGCGGCGCGCGAGATCGCGACCAAGGGAGCTCCTGCATGAACGCCGCCAACCGCCCGCCGCAGCGACGCGGGCTGGGTCGGGGGCTGGGGTCCCTGATCCCCACGGGCCCGGCCGAGGTGCCCACCGCTGAGGCGGATCCGGGCGGCGGGACCGCGACGGCGACCGCCGAGCTCGCGCCGGTCGCCGGTGCCTACTTCGCCGAGGTGCCGCTCGACCAGATCGCGCCGAACCAGGTGCAGCCGCGCCAGGTCTTCGACGAGGAGGCGATGGCCGAGCTGGTCCACTCGATCCGCGAGATCGGCGTGCTCCAGCCGGTGGTCGTGCGCAAGCGCGGGCCCGAGCAGTACGAGCTGGTCATGGGCGAGCGCCGGTGGCGCGCGTCCCGCGAGGCCGGACTCGAGGCGGTCCCGGCGATCGTCCGGGAGACCGACGACGTGGACATGCTCCGCGATGCGCTCCTGGAGAACCTCCACCGTTCGCAGCTCAACCCGCTGGAGGAGGCGGCCGCCTATCGGCAGATGCTCGACGACTTCGGCTGCACCCACGAGGAGCTCGCCGACCGGATCGGCCGCTCCCGCCCGCAGATCAGCAACACGCTTCGGCTGCTCAAGCTCAGCCCCGCGGTCCAGCGCCGGGTCGCCGCCGGGGTGCTCTCGGCCGGCCACGCCCGGGCGCTCCTCTCGGTCGAGGACTCCGAGCTCCAGGACCGGCTGGCCCAGCGGGTGATCGCCGAGGGCATCAGCGTCCGCGGCCTGGAGGAGATCGTCGCGCTCCGCGACGGGAACGACGCCGGCCCGACCCGGCGGGCCGCTCGGCCCAAGCCGTTCGCGCCCGGCCTGGTCGACCTGGCCGACCGGCTCTCCGACCGGCTCGAGACCCGGGTCAAGGTCGACCTCGGCAAGAGCAAGGGCAAGATCACCGTCGACTTCGCCTCGCTGGACGACCTGCAGCGGATCGTCGACATCATGGATCCGCGCAACCGGAGCGACCGGCCGATCTAGCAGTAAGACGACAAAACGATAAGTCGACAAAGCGACCTGTCGCTCTAGCGACGCCGGCGCCGCTCCAGCTCCTCCGCGTCCAGGCGGAGCGCCTCCTCGGGCGTGGGCGCGCTGCCGCCGTAGGACGCGGGGAGCCACCACGAGCCCGGGGGCTGCTCCGCGGCCGGGTAGGCGCGGATCGTCCGGTCCAGCAGCGCGGTCATCGCCGCGCGGAGCTCGGCGGTCTCCGCCACCGGGTCCGCACCGGTCGGGCGCAGCGGGTCCCCGACCGTGATCGAGATCGTCTTGCCGCGGGAGAAGTCGCGCGGGTGGTCCTTGGTCATCATCCGCTGCGTGCCCCACATGACGACCGGCACGACGGGGACGCCCGCCTCGGCCGCGATCCGGACCGCACCCGTCTTGAACTCCTTGAGCTCGAAGGAGCGCGAGATCGTGGCCTCGGGGAAGATGCCGACCGCCTCGCCGGCGCGGAGGTACTCCACCGCGGTCCGGTACGACGCCACGCCGGCGCCCCGGTCGACCTCGATGTGGTGCAGCGACCGCATGAGCGGGCCGACGTAGCGGTGCGTGAACAGCTCCCGCTTGGCCATGAACCGGACCAGGCGGCCCGACGGGTTCGCGGCCAGCCCGCCGTAGATGAAGTCGACGTAGCCGATGTGGTTGCAGGCCAGCAGCACGCCGCCGCTGCGGGGGACGTGCTCGGTGCCGGTCATCTCGATCCGCTGACCGAGCAGGCGGAAGGCCGTCTTGGCCGCGAGGATGACCGGGGGGTAGGTGAGGTCGCGCATCGCCGGCCTGTCAGTAGCGGGTCTGGAGGTAGTCGGCGATGCGCCCGATCGCTTCCTCGAGCACGTGGACGTCGGGGAGCGTCACCAGCCGGAAGTGGTCGGGCGTCGGCCAGTTGAAGCCGGTGCCGTGGGTGACGAGGAGCTTCTTGGCGCGGAGCAGGTCGATCACGAACGTCTCGTCGTCCTCGATCGGGTAGACCTCGGGATCGAGCCGCGGGAAACAGTAGAGCGCGCCGCGGGGCGCCACGTTGGTGACGCCCGGGATCTCGTTGAGCAGCCGGTCCGCGAGCTTGTTCTGCTCGTAGAACCGGCCGCCCGGCACGATCAGCTCCTCGATCGACTGGTAGCCGCCCAGAGCCGTCTGGATCGCGTGCTGCGCCGGGACGTTCGCGCACATGCGCATGTTGGCGATCAGGGTCAGGCCCTCGAGGAAGTCCTCGGCGAGCTCCTTGGGGCCCGAGATCATCACCCACCCGGCGCGGTAGCCGCAGACCCGGTAGGCCTTCGACAGGCCGCTGAAGGTCAGGCAGAGCACGTCGTTGCCGGCGTACGTCGCGGCGTGGTGGTGCACCGCGTCGTCGAAGATGATCTTCTCGTAGATCTCGTCGGCGAAGACCACGAGGTCGTGCCGGCGAGCGATGTCGATCAGCCCCTTGACCGTGTCCTCGCTGTAGACCGCGCCGGTGGGGTTGTTGGGGTTGATGATCACCAGGCCGTGGGTGTTCTCGGTGATCTTGGACTCGACGTCGGCCAGGTCGGGGTTCCAGCCGTTGGTCTCGTCGCAGCTGTAGTGCACCGCCGTGCCGCCGGACAGCGTCACCGCACCGGTCCAGAGGGGGTAGTCCGGCGCCGGGACGAGGATCTCGTTGCCGTCGTCGAGGAACGCCTGGAGCACCATCGTGATGAGCTCGGAGACCCCGTTGCCGATGAAGACGTCCTCGACGGAGACGTCCCGCAGGCCGTGGCTCTGGTAGTACTGCGCGACCGCGGTGCGCGCCGGGTAGATGCCCTGGCTGTCGCTGTAGCCCTGCGAGTCCGGCAGGTGGTGGACGATGTCGGCCACGATCGCCTCCGGGGCGTCGAAGCCGAACGGTGCGGTGTTGCCGATGTTGAGCTTGAGGATGTGGTGGCCCTCGGCCTCGAGGCGCTGGGCCTCGACGAGGATCGGGCCCCGGACGTCGTAGCGGACGTTCTGCAGCTTCCGGCTCTGTCGGATCTTGCGCACCCGACCATCGTTGCAGGCGGCGACCTACGATGGCATCCGGGTATCACGGGACGGAGATGTGATGTCGCGCAAGATCGTCCGCCTGACGCTGGACCACCTCGAGACCTTCCGCGCCCCGTGCCGGTCGTGCCTGTTCTGGGAGCTCGACCCGGTCCGCCGCGAGCGCATCGACGACCCCGGCGCCGAGAAGGACGCGTGGGTCTCCGAGGTGCTGCGCGAGTGGGGGTCGTGCGGCCGGGTCGCGCTGGTGGACGGACGGCCCGCGGGCTACCTCGTCTACGCGCCCGAGGCGTTCGTGCCGGGGGCCGCCGGGTTCCCGACCGCGCCGGTCTCCCCGGACGCGGTGCTGCTCACGATGGCGTACGTCGACCCGGACCACCGCGGCGGCGGGCTCGGCCGGATGCTGGTGCAGGGCATGGCCCGCGACGTGATCCAGCGCGGCGGCGCCGGCGCGGTGGAGGCGTACGGCGACGTGCGCGGCCGGTCCGGGCACTGCCTGCTGCCCGCGGACTTCCTGGGCAGCGTGGGGTTCAAGACCCATCGCCCGCACCCGGCCCACCCGCGGATGCGGATGGACCTGCGCACGGCCGTGACCTGGCGCGACCCGGTCGACGCGGTCGTGGACCGGCTCATGGGAGCACTGAGGCCCGCGCCGAAGTCGACGCGGGCCTCGCGGGCTCAGAACTGAGAGCGGTGGCTCAGATGAAGTCCGACAGCTCGTTGAGGAGCGTGGCCTTCGGGCGGGCACCGACGATGGTCTTCACGACCTCGCCGCCCTGGTAGACGTTGATGGTCGGGATGCCGGTGACCCGGTAGTTCGACGGGGTCACGGGGTTCTCGTCGACGTTCATCTTCAAGAACGTGATCTTGTCGCCGTGGGCGGAGGCGATCTCGTCGAGGATCGGGGCGACCTGGCGGCACGGGCCGCACCACTCCGCCCAGAAGTCCACGAGGACCGGCTTGTCGGACTTGAGGACCTGCGCGTCGAACTCGGCGTCGGTCACGGCGTTGATGTTGCCCACGGGGGACTTCCCTTCTGAAGGTGAACTCTGAGGTCTGATCACAGTCAACAGCCACCCGGGGACGGTTGTTCCCAGGCGCGCTGGACCGGGTCAGGCTCCGGCGGTCTGGACGGTCTCGGTGACCATCTCGGCGTCGGCGCGTTCCTGGGCGGTCCGCGGGTCGCCGCCGGCGGCGTGGTCCAGCTCGGCGAGGTAGCGCTCGGCGTCGAGCGCGGCCGCGCAGCCGGTGCCGGCCGCGGTGATCGCCTGGCGGTAGTGGTGGTCGACCAGGTCGCCGGCCGCGAACACGCCGGGGAGGTTGGTGCCGGTCGAGGGGTGGCTCGCGATGACGTAGCCGTTCTCGTCGAGGTCGACCTGGCCGGGCAGCAGCTCCGAGCGCGGGTCGTGGCCGATCGCGATGAACAGGCCGGTCGCGTCGAGGTTGCGGGTCTCGCCGGTCACGGTGTCCTTGAGCGTCACCGACTCGAGCCGGTCGGCGCCGTTGATCTCCTCGACGACGGAGTTCCAGAGGATCTCGAGCTTCGGGTCGGCGAACGCGCGCTCCTGCATGATCTTGGAGGCCCGGAGCTCGTCGCGGCGCACGATCAGCGACACCTTCGAGCCGAAGCGGGTCAGGAACGTCGCCTCCTCGATCGCGGAGTCGCCGCCGCCGACGACGGCGATGTGCTGCTCACGGAAGAAGAACCCGTCGCAGGTGGCGCACCACGAGACGCCGCGACCGGAGAGCTCCTCCTCGCGGGGCAGGCCGAGCTTGCGGTAGCCGGAGCCCATCGCGAGGATCACCGCGCGCGCGTGGAAGGTGCCCGTAGCGGTCTTGACGACCTTCACGTCACCGGTGAGCTCGACCTCGACGACGTCGTCGGCCACGAGCTCGGCGCCGAAGCGCTCGGCCTGGGCACGCATCTCGTCCATCAGCGCCGGGCCCATGATGCCGTCGCGGAAGCCGGGGAAGTTCTCGACCTCGGTGGTGTTCATCAGCGCGCCACCGGCGGTGACCGACCCCTCGAACACGAGCGGCTTCAGGTTGGCCCGGGCCGTGTAGAGCGCGGCGGTGTAGCCGGACGGGCCGGAGCCGATGACGATCACATCACGGGGGGCATCGCGGACGTCGGTCATGGAGAGGTGTACTCCTCGGAGATCGGAAGTGACGCAGGTAGAACCGATCGTAGGTGAGGAATCTTCCCGGCTACGGCGCGGGCAGCGTGATGGTCCGCGCGATGCCGTCGCGTCCACAGATGTAGAGGTCGACGATCTGGGTGTCGCCGCGCGGTGCGCGGTAGACGAGCACGGCCGGGCTGCCGCCGTACCGGATCCGGACGGCGTCGCCTGCGCCGGCGTCCCCGCCGGTGCACGGGCTCTTCGCCGCCGTGAGGTACTGCATGGCTCCGGCGGAGCGCTGGACCCGCAGGCGCAGTGCCTTCCGGCCGAAGTCGTCGGCCTCGACGCGCGCGCCGTTGAGGTCCGTGCCGTCGAACTGGGCGCCGAACTCGTCGACCGGTCGCTCGTCGCGCTCGAGCTCCTCGGCGGCCGGGCCGGCGACGCCACCCGCGGAGTCGGAGGACGAGGAGTCGCTGCCGGACGTCTCCATGCCGCGGAGCTGGTCGACGCCGAGGCCCACCACGACGACGGCTGCGGCGGCGATCAGCATGGTGCGGACCCGGCGCCGGCGCCGGGCCGCGGCGAGGTCGGTGACCGCCGGGCGGAGCGGGCGGTCGGCGCGGAGGTCGGCGAGCACCCCGTCGAGCCGCTCGGCGACGTCGGACGGCACCGGCTCGGTGTGCCGGGCGTCCGCCAGCAGCCGGCGGACCTGCTCGTCGGTTGGGTCGTCGTGGGACATGGGTGTCACCTCCATCGGGGCTTCATCGGGGCTTCATCGGGGTCGTGGGCTGGGTCAGGCCGGCGTGGGTGGCCCACGGGGGGCATCGTCGGATTCGACGGGGCCGGCGGTGCGGGGGTTCCGGTCCGGCGGGTGTCCCGGGTCACCCTCGGTGGCGAGCAGCGGGGCGAGCAGCTCGGCCAGGCGGGCCCGACCGCGCGAGCACCGGGACTTCACGGTCCCGACGGCGCAGTCGAGGATCTCGGCGGCCTCGGCGACCGGGTAGCCCTCCATGTCCACCAGCACCAGGGCCGCACGCTGCTCGTCCGGCAGCGTGCGCAGTGCGGCCAGCACCTGGTGGCGCCGCTCGGTGCGCACCGACCGGTCGGCCGGGTCGTCGGCCTCGTCCGTGGCGGAGGCGAGGGAGCCGCGGTCGCGGTACTCCTCGAGGTCGTCGGGCAGCGCCTCGGCGCGGCGTACCCTCGCGGCCCGCAGGCGGTCGAGGCAGGCGTTGACCACGACCCGGTGCAGCCACGTGGTGACGGCCGCGTCGCCGCGGAAGCTGTCCGCGCGCCGGTACGCCGCCACCATGCCGTCCTGCAGGCCGTCGGCGGCGTCCTCGCGGTTGCCCATGGTGCGGAGGGCGACCGCCCACAGCCGGTCGCGGTGCCGAGCGAAGAGCGTGCCGAACGCGTCCGGGTCGCCGTCGACGTGCGCCTGCAGGAGGTCGGCGTCGCTGGCGGTCTCCCGCTCCTGCGGCGTCATCCGCGGACCGCGACCTCGGCGACCTGGCCGCGCCACCCGTCCTCGACCTCGGGCAGCGAGGTGAGCCAGACGGTGACGAACCGACCGGTCGCCGGGCGCTCGAGGTCCACGCGGGTGCGGCCCTCCTCGGCGGTGTCCTCCGCGACCGGCGTCAGCCCCTCGACGGCGGTGGGGGCGGCCTCGGTCACGAAGACCTGGAAGCCGGTCGGGGCGCCGATGAAGGTGACGTCCAGCGAGCTGACGTCGTAGGTCCGGCCGAGGTCCAGGATCAGGCCGACGCCGTCCTTGAGCCCGCCGGGGCCGAAGTTCTGGAGGTAGGTCGCCGTCCGCCAGGCCGTGCCCGGCTTGCCGTCGACCGCGAGCGCGGTCAGCTCGGGGTACTCGTCCTGCGGCGGCGAGCCCTGCGGGTCGAAGTCGGTCGCGGTCACCCCGCTGATCACCTGGGCGGTCGCAGTGGTGGGGGGCGGGCTCGACGGCGTGCTGTCGTCCTCGCCGGGCAGCGCGCCGAGCGGGCTGCGGCCGCGGCCGAGGTTGTAGGCCACGACGATCGCGAGGAGCAGGAGCAGGCAGGCGCCGATCACGCCGGCCAGGCGCAGCCAACTCCGTCCGGGCACCTCCTCCTCGGGCTCGTCGACGACCGGGGTGACGCCGGTGCCGGTGCTGGGGCCGGTGCTCTCCCACGGCCAGTACGACGCCCCACCGGCCGCCGCGGCCGGGACCGGGCGGCGGGGCTTGCGGGCCGGGCTGTCCGCGGGCGCGAACAGCGGGCGCTCCGGCGGCTCCTCGAACGGCGGCGGGGGCGGCGCGGGCTCGGCGCGGGCCGCCAGCCAGGACACGTCGTCGTTGTCGTCGTCGAAGATCGGCAGCCCGGCCTGGGTCTGCAGGTCGGTCGAGGACGGCGGCGCCGGGGGTGGCTCGGGCTCGGGCTCGGGGTCCGGCTCGGGATCGGGGTCCGGCTCCCGGGGCGGCGGGTCCGGGATGCTCGGCAGCGAGATCGTCTCGGTGAGGTCGCGGTGGCCGGCGGCGGCCTCGGCCTCGGCCAGGCCGGTCGGGTCGCCGACGAAGGCCGCGAGGTAGTCCGCGATGCCCCGGGCGCTGGCCAGGTCGTGGACCTCGCGCAGGCGGGACCCGTCGGTGCCGGCGTACGGGTTCACGACCTCGTCGCAGAGCACGTCGAGCGGCTTGGGGATGCCGGCGCGGACCTGCCGCGGCCGCAGCACCCGGCCGCCCACCACCGGCGCGGCGGGGACCTGGGAGGGCAGCGCCCCGGGCCAGCGGCCGGTGAGCGCGGCGTAGAGCAGCCCGCCGAGGGCGTCGACGTCGGCGCTCGGGCGGCACGGGCCGAGGCCGAAGAGCGCCGCCTCGACCGCGAAGCCGATCAGGCGGACGGCGCCGGTGTGGTCGACGAGGACGTTCTCGGGCACCAGCCGGCCGTGGGCGACGCCGGCCTCGTGACCGGACGCGATCGCCGCCGCGACCTCGGACACCAGCCACGCGGCCCGGCGCGGGGTCAGCGGTCCTTCGCCGGCCAGCATGATGTCGAGCGAGTCGCCCGAGCCCCACTCGTTGACGACGTAGACGAGCGTGTCGGTGCGGTCGGCGTCGAGCACCCGCAGCAGCCGGCGCTCGTGCACGATCGCGGACCGCCGGGCCGCCTCCAGCAGCGCCGGCGCGCGTTCGTCGTCAGCGGCGATGACGTGCAGCGCGACGTACCGCTCGAGGACCTTGTCGTGCGCTCGCCAGAAGCGGCCGCCGCTGCTCTCGGTCAGCAGGTCGACCAAGCGGTACCGGTCGGCGAGCACGTCGCCGGGCCGGATCGAGCCTGGCACGCAGCTCCCCTCGTCGGTTCCCGGACAGGCCCATCGTAGGGCGCGATCTACCGGCGACGGAGGACGGGCACGCGGCGAGTGATGGTCTCGACCACCGACGTGACCTCGCGGATGCGCAGCAGCCGGGCCATCGCGAGCAGCACGACCACGTCCACGAGCCCGACCACGCCCACCCGGACGGCGGCGAGGAGCCAGCCGGGGTCGTCGTCGAGCAGGTCGAGGAGGTACGTCGTGCCGGCCGCCGCCGCGGTCGCCGCCACGGCCGCGAGAAGCATCCGCACCAGGAAGCGCACGAGGGTCGGGGTGCGCAGGCCGCCGAGGAGACGCCGGAGCACGGCGTAGGAGATCGCCGAGCCGACGAGGTACGACGCGCCGTAGGCGAGCACCAGCGCCGGCGAGGTCTGCGCGGCGGTGGCCGCGCGGACCAGGAGCAGGGCCGCGGCGATGTTGGTGCCGGCGACGGCGCACTGGATCCAGAAGACCGTGCGCGTGAGCTCGAGGGCGTAGAAGCCGCGGAGCATCAGGTAGTGCACGGTGAAGAACACCAGGCCGATGCCGAACAGCGAGAGCGACGGGGCGTAGTGGTCGAAGGTCTCGGCGGCCGCGCCGGTGAAGCCCCAGATGACGTGGGACAGGTCGAGCGCGACCACCGGCAGCAGCAACGCGAAGGGAAGGACGACGGCCAGGGCCGTGCGCAGGGTCTCCGACAGGGTCCGGGCCATGCCGGCGCGGTCGCCCTCGGCGCCGCGCTCGGAGAGGTGCGGCAGGATCGCGGTCGCCAGCGACACCGTCACGATCGAGTGCGGGACCATCATGATGAGGAACGTGTAGGCGTAGACGGTGTAGCCGGTGCCGTCGTCCGACGACGCGGGGCCGCCGGACGCGAGTCGGACGACGAAGCTGTACGCCACCTGGTTGACGATGACGAAGAGCACGGTCCACACGGCCAGGCGCAGGGTGTGGCCGAGGCCGGTGTGCCGGAAGTCGAAGCGCGGGCGGTAGCGCACGCCGGCGGCACGGAGGTAGGGCACCAGCACCGCGAGCTGGGCGAAGATGCCCAGCGTCGCGCCGAGGCCGAGCAGCAGCTCCTGGCCCGGGGTGAAGGCGCCGAGGACCTCCTCGCCCTCGGCCGGCCCGAACACGAACAGGTAGACGACGAGGACGCCGACCGAGATCACGTTGTTGGCGATCGGCGCCCACATCATCGGGCCGAACCGGCGGCGGGCGTTGAGCACCTGCCCGACCAGCACGAACATCCCGTAGAAGAAGACCTGTGGGAGGCAGAGCCGCGCGAAGTCGATGATCGACTGGCGCTGCTCGGCGAGGCTCGGGTCGTCGTAGTCGGGGGAGAGGAAGAGGTCCATCACCCACGGCGCCGCGACGATGAGCAGCACGGTGACCGTGCCGAGGAACAGCGCGGCCAGCGTGACGACCCGGCTCAGGTAGGCGTCGCCGCCGTCGGCGTCGTTGCGCATCGACCGCACCAGCTGCGGCACGAGCACCGCGTTGAACACGCCGCCCGCCAGCAGGATGTAGAGCATGTTCGGGATCGTGTTCGCGATGTTGAACAGGTCCGCGTGGAGCGAGGCGCCCAGCGCGACGGCGAGCAGCGCGGACCGGACGAACCCGCTCATCCGCGACACGACCGTGCCGGCCGCCATCACCGCGCTGTTCGCGAGGACGCGCTGCTGCTCGGTCTCCCGTCCGGTGCCGGTCTCCTCGGTCATGCGCCCCGCCTCGCCGTGCGGACCCGGCGGACGAGGCGGACCGCGATCGCGCCGAAGAGCAGCGCGACCCCGGTTCCCATGATCAGCCAGATCACGTTGCTCACCCGGTTCGACCGGATCGGCAGGTCGTCGTACGACCCGATCTCGACGTCGTCGACGTCGGTCAGCCGCAGGGTGAGGTTCCGGACGCCGCTCAGGGGCGAGGATGCGTTGAGCAGCACGGTGCTCTGGCTGTTCGGCCCCGGTCCGAGCTCGATGGTCTCGGCCGGCACGTCGACGTTCAACGGCGCGTCGGCGACCGCCCGGATCTTCACGCTCACCGGCTGGTCGAGGTCGTTGGTCACGGTGGCCGCGAACCGGCCGCTGCCGCTGGAGAGGATCACGGCCCTCGGAGCGTCGATCCGCACGGCGTGCAGTCGGGACTCGATCCAGCCGCGGGAGCGGCTGGCGTCGGCCGCCGCGCCGAACGGGTCGGTCCGGTTGGCGTAGGAGAGGTCGGTGAGCGCCTCGTCGCGCACCTCGCCGCCGACCTGGTCGTTGAGCGTGAGCAGGTTCTGGAGGGTCCCGCCGGCGTCGATCAGGTCCTGGGCCGCGGCGAACGTCCCGGCGTCGAGCTCGAGCTCCGCCTGCTCCTCGGGATAGTCGAGCCTCCCGACGGGCACCTCCGTGCCCAGCAGCGAGGAGGCGTCGTCGATCGTCGTCAGATTCAACCACCCGAGGTCGTCCAAGCCGCTGAAGAAGTCGCTGTCGGCCTGGGGCGACCAGGTCGACGGGAACGCGACGAACAACGGCGACCGGCCCGGCGCGAGCAGCCGCACCGCGGCCTCGCTCGCGATCCGCTGGCGGACGGCGACGGGGGAGAAGGGGTCGTCGGGGCCGGGACCCCCGCTCGCGGCGCCGGAGGACGCCAGGAGGAGCGAGCGGCCCTCGGTGGTGACGATCGAGGGGGCGTCCTCGCCGTACATCCGGTCGGTGATGATCGTGGTGGTGCCGGACTCGGTCTGCCGGATCCCGGCGGCGTCGAGGTAGCCGCTCGGCGGCGCGACCGCCGGCGAGGTCGCGAGGCCCCAGGGGGCGAGGTCGCCCGAGGACCGCTTGCGCGCCTCCCGGTAGGCATCCGGGTCGTGGTCGGCGGCGGCCGCGACGTCGAGGTCGCCGTAGGGCAGCGTCAGGATCTCCTGGCCGAGGAGCGCGTCGTGCAGCCGGTCGAGCCACGCGGTCGCCGCCGCGGCGGCCGCGACCGTGCGCGGGTCGGGCTCCTCCTCCGTGCCGTCCTCCGTGCCGTCCTCGCTGCCCTCCGCGTCGTCGCCGTCCTCGTCGCCGTTCTCGTCGCCCTCGGTCGGCGAGGGGCTGGGCGACCCGGTCTCCTCCGTGCCGTCGGTGCCGTCGGTGCCGTCGGTGCCATCCCCGGTGACCGTCGGGCCGAGCGAGCGCGGCGGGTTGCCGTCGGCCAGGCGGCGTACGGCGTCGACGACGGCCGGGTCGACCAGCCAGCTCACCGGCCGGGCACCGGCGGTGGCACCGAGGTCCACCAGGGCGCTCAGCGCACCGCGTCGCAGCGCGCGCGTCCACAGGCGCACGTCGGCGATCGAGCCGTCGGACGCGTGCGCCACGTGGTGCCGGATCGGGATCACCAGCGTCGTGTCGACGGCCTTCTTCGTCTTCGGCGGCACCAGCGGCAGGAAGGTGCGCGCCCGGCCGTCGGCGAAGCTGTCGCCGCCCTCGACGCTCGACCCGAGCGCATGGACGCCGAACCAGTAGACGCCCGGATCGGACGCGAGGATCTCCGACCGCGGCACGGTGAGGGCGTAGGACAACGTCTGGCCCGGCGCGAGCTCCTCGATGGTGTCGTAGGTGCCGATGTCCGTGATCCGCTCGCCGACCTGGTCCTCCGGCGGGGTCTCCGCGGCGGCGGCGAGCTCCTCGGCAGTCGTCATCGGCACGGCGGACTGGAAGGCGTAGAGGTTGATCGACGTCCAGGTCTCGTCGTCCTGGTTGGTGACCGTGCCCGAGACCCGGATCGGGCCCTTCTTCGGGATCGCGGTCGGGGTGAGGTTCTCGATCGTCACCGTGAGCGGGGTGTCCTCGATGGCGCGCGGGCGCGGCGCCCGGGCCTCGGCCGGCGCCACGAGCCCGCCGAGACAGGTCGCCACCACCACGAGCGCAGGCAGCAGCGACACCGGACGGACCACGCGCCGACTCTACTTAAGCCATCGGTGCCGAATCGGCGGCCCGCCCCGACACCACTAAACTGACCGCCCGTGTCAGACGCTCCTCCCCAGCCGCTCAACATGGCCGACGCCCAGCGTGCCGTGGCCGTCGAGCTCGACCGGATCGCGCCGGTCATCGACGAGCTCGGTCGCCGCTTCGCCGACGCCGGCCACGAGCTCGCGCTGGTGGGGGGTCCGGTCCGCGACGCGATGCTCGGGCGCCAGCACAACGACCTCGACCTGACGACGTCGGCGCACCCCGACGTCACCGAGGCGCTGCTCAAGGGCTGGGCGGACGCGATCTGGGACATGGGCCGCCAGTTCGGCACCATCGGCTGCCGCAAGGGCGAGTGGCAGGTCGAGATCACGACCTACCGATCGGAGTCCTACGACCCCGACTCCCGCAAGCCCGAGGTCGCCTACGGCGACAGTCTGGCCGGCGACCTCGGTCGCCGCGACTTCACCGTCAACGCGATGGCGGTGGCGCTCCCCGGTCGCGCGCTCGAGGACCCGTACGGCGGGATCGTCGACCTCGCGCACGGCGTGCTGCGCACGCCGGGCCGGCCGGAGGACTCCTTCTCCGACGACCCGCTGCGGATGATGCGCGCGGCTCGGTTCGCCGCGCAGCTCGGCTTCACCGTCGCCCCGGAGGTGGTCGCGGCGATGACCGCGATGGCCGACCGGATCGAGATCATCTCGGCCGAGCGCGTCCGGGACGAGCTGGTGAAGCTCGTCTGCGCGCCGTACCCCCGCCTGGGGCTGGCGCTCCTCGTCGACACCGGGCTCGCCGACCTGGTGCTGCCCGAGCTGCCGACGCTCAAGCTCGAGCGCGACGAGCACCACCGGCACAAGGACGTCTACGAGCACACGCTCACGGTGCTCGAGCAGGCCATCGACCTCGAGCCCGGCCGGCTGGAGAGCCCTGACTTCGTGGCCCGGTTCGCGGCGCTCATGCACGACGTCGGCAAGCCGCGCACCCGGAAGTTCCTCGACGACGGCACGGTCACCTTCCACCACCACGACGTGGTGGGCGCGAAGATGACCCGCAAGCGGATGAAGGCGCTGCGCTTCTCCAACGACGAGATCGAGGCCGTCGGCAAGCTCGTGGAGCTGCACCTGCGCTTCCACGGCTACGGCACGGGCGAGTGGACCGACTCCGCCGTCCGCCGCTACGTCCGCGACGCCGGCGACCAGCTGGCCCGCCTGCACGTGCTGACCCGCGCCGACTCGACCACGCGCAACCGGCGCAAGGCCGACCGGCTCCAGCGGACGTACGACGACCTCGAGGCGCGCATCGCCCGGCTGTCGGAGCAGGAGGAGCTCGACGCGATCCGCCCGGACCTGGACGGCAACCAGATCATGGCGATCCTCGGCATCGGCCCGGGCCGGGAGGTCGGGCAGGCCTACCAGTTCCTGCTGGAGCTGCGGATGGACCACGGGCCCCAGGAGCCCGAGGCGGCCGAGCGCGCGCTGCGCGACTGGTGGGCGTCGCGCTGACGCCTGCGGGCCTAGCCGCGTCACCGGACCGGCCTACCCGGCGCGGTCTCCGGGGAGACCGCGCCGGGTCCGGTCAGGCCTTGAAGCGGAACCGGTCGACGTAGGCCCGGCCCTTCACCACGACCAGCCGCACCACGTGCTCGCCGGCGCCGAGGCCCTTGACGACCTTGAGGTGACCGAGCGTCACCCTCTTCTTCGCACCGTCGAAGCTGATCGTCGCGACCCGCTCGCCGTCGACGAGGAGGCGGGCCTTGCCGCCGCCCTCGGCCTTCCCGAAGAAGAGCTCCAGCCGCGGCCCGGCGGTCGTCAGCGTCATGGTGTCCTTGCCCCGACCCGTCCCGAGGTTGTCGCAGTAGCTGCGCACCTCGCGCCAGCTGCCGTGCTTGGCGACCCGGTCGCTCTCGCAGGCGACCGTCCGCCGCTTCGTCGGCGTCGGGTCGTCACCCTTGGCCACGGTGACCTCGACACTGTCGGTGTCGGTCACGCCCGACGGATCCGTGACGAGCACGGTCACGTCGTACGTCCCGGGCTTGTCGAAGCGGTGCCGCACGACCTTGCCGGCGGCGTCCTTGGTGCTGCCGCCGTCGCCGAAGTCCCAGCTGTAGTCGAGGTCGCCGGGCGTCTCGGCGTCGCTGCTGCCACCGGCGTCGAGCGTCACGCGCTGACCGACCCGGGCGTTCCTCGGCGTGGCCGCCGCTTTCGCCGTGGGCGCCGTGTTCTGCGGGGCCGTCACCGGGACGTAGCCGTAGTCGAAGGCGCCACAGCCGGAGCCCATCGTGAACGCGACCGTGCCGGTCAGGTCGCCGTTGGACGTCGCCGGTCCGTTGGTGTTGCCCGACATCGACTGCACCTTGAAGCCGAGGCAGTCGTAGCCGAACTCCCAGTTGCCGGACGCCGAGCCCGGGTCTGAGTAGTTGTCGACGTGCGGCTTGGCCTTCGCGTCGGAGTACGACGAGCGCGCGGCCGACGCGTTGAACGCGGCGTCGTTGAGGTTCGGCGACGACGAGCCCGGCTGCGGGGTGGAGTCGAGCGGCGACTGCGCCGGCGGGTCGTCCGTGCCGGCGTTGCCGTAGCCGTGCGCCTCGTCGGTGTAGGAGAGGTACAGGCCGGGCTCGAAGCCGATCGGGTCGCGGTCGATCTGGCCGTGGCCGTCGAGGTCGAAGCCGGACCGGTCCCGCAGCTCCAGGTAGTAGGCGTGGTCCTGCTCGGACTCCGCACCCGCCTCGAGGAACTTCCAGCCCTGCGTGCACCGCTGGGCGGTGGTGAGATCCTCGCGGCAGCCGCCGTTGAACACCCGGGCGTCGTCGGGGCCCCCGTCGGTCTCGAAGTCCGTCTTCAGCAGCACCCTCTCACCGGACGGCGTCGTCGCGGTGACGGTGACGTCGTCGATGAACCAGCCCGGCCGGGCCAGGCCCGGGTCGGTGGCGTAGCTGAACCGGAGAGCGCCGTTCGGCTTGCCCGCGAGGTCGCTGATGTCGTAGCTGTCGGTCAGGAACACCGCAGGCGGGTACTCGCTGAGCTTGCGGTCGCTGGCCTCCGTGCCCGCCTCGTACGACCCGCTGGAGCCGGTGAGCCCGTTGTCGTACTCGGTCTGGCAGGCGTTCTGGTTGGGGTTTCCCGCGAGCGGGTCGGTGTTCGAGGTGGTGTACCCGTTCTCCGACGCGTGGGAGGTGTAGGTCTTGCCGCCGTCCGTGGTCGTCAGCACGTAGCCGTAGTCGTAGTCCCACTCGATGTCCCAGTTGGACTTGAAGGACAGCTTGACCGTGCTCCCGGCGGGCAGGCTCGTCAGCGCCGGGATCGACAGATCCAGGTTGTGGCCGGCGTTCGGCGCGCAGCCGAAGTCATTGCCCGAGCCCGACCACCACGCGTGGGTCTTCGAGGCCTTGTCGCCGAGCTCGAACACCGCCGGGTCCAGGAGCTGCCGGCCGGGGAGCTTCGCGACGAACATCTGGGAGTTGTGCACCGTGCCGTCCGGGCCGTTGGTCAGCGTGTACGGCGTACCGTCCGGGCGCTGCCAGGTGATGGTGCCGATGTCCTCCTTGGAGTCGGTCATGCCGGTGACGGTCCTGGACTGGCCGGGAGCGAGCACCTGCGGAACGACCCAGCCGAGCTCCTGGCGGGAGAAGGCGTCCATGTTCTGCGACTTGTCGGTCGCCATCAGGTTCCAGTCGCCGTAGGTGTCGCGGTTGCCGGTGGAGTAGAAGTCCGGCAGGCCGAGCGAGTGGCCATACTCGTGCGAGATGACCGAGGCCTTGTCGATGGCGGTCTCGGGGTTCACGTTGTAGGGGCCGACCCGCACGAGCACCTTGAGCGCGTCGCCCTTGTCGGTGGTCGTCATGTCGGAGTAGGTGTCGTCCTCGTACCAGAGCGGCCGGCCCTCGAGGTCCTTGAGCTGGTCGTCGGTCGTGAAGCCGGGCAGGCCGGTCACCGGGTCGGAGTAGTAGTACTCGAGCGACGAGGAGTGCGGCCAGACGTTGTCGTACGACGCATCGGGGTAGTCACAGCCCACGACCGACAGCTGCGAGGAGCCGTTGCCGCCGCAGCCGGCGAAGACGGCCATGAAGAAGTCGACGATGCCGTCCTTGTCGGTGTCGTAGTCGGAGTAGTCGATCTCCGGGTCCGCGATCGCGGCGGCGTCGTAGACCAGCTTGCCCGCCGAGCCGCAGCCGGAGTCGATGTTCTGGAGCGCCCCGACACCCCCGACGGCTCCGATGATCGCGGAGCCGTTCGCGTCGGAGCCGTAGTAGCCGGTGTTGCCGGGCAGGTTGTAGACGCCGTTGGTGATCCGTTGGGTGTACGCGGCGCCGCCGACCGTGCCGGGTGCGGGGACGCCGGCCGTCTGGGTCATGCCCGCGCAGGTCTGGCCGGGCTCGATCTGGGTGAACGGGAAGCCCGGGGCGTAGGTGAAGTCCCTGCTCGCGATGCCGACGGACGGGACCGTGCCGTCGGGGAAGAGCTGGCCCAGCGACATCTCCTGGAAGAGGTTGTACGTCGAGCCCGGGTTGGCCGGGTCGTTGATGACCGACTCGAGCGAGTCGCCGCTGTGGCCGGCCTGGTAGGCGCGGTCCCGGTACTGGACCGGGACGACCGGGAACGGCCGGTCGCCGTAGCGCGCGGTGTCGTAGACGCCGGACGGCGGGATCACCTTCGGCCCGTGGCTGGTGGCCGACTTCGTCGTACCCGCGACGGTGATGTCGGCGGTGGTCGAGATGTCGCGCCAGACGATCTCCGGGTTCTGCTCCGTCGTGTCGGCGATGCTCTCGAGCACCAGCGTGGTGGTCTGCTTGGCGGGCACCGTCGGGACCGCCCAGGTCACCTGGTCGCCGCTGCCGTTGACGACCGCGCCGGAGCCGGCGTCGACGATCGTCGAACCCTCGGGCGCGGTGACCGTCACCGTGGCGCCGGCCACCGGGAGGTCGGTGGTGTTGCTGACGATGATCCGCGAGGGGTACTCGTCGCCGGGCTTCACCCAGCCGACCGAGGACACGAAGCTGTTCTCGACCTGGAGGCCGCCGACGTCGACGGTGCTCACCGCGGGTGCCGCCGGGGCGACCCGTGCGAGCGGGGCGGTGGTGGCCGCGGTGGCCGCGGTGGGGGCCGCGGTGGGGGCCGCGGTGGCGGCGGGTGTCGCGGTGAGAGCGACGAGACCGGTGGTGAGGCCGGTGGCGAGAGCGGCGAGAAGGGCGGTGGTGCGCTTGGTCATGGATGGACCTGATCTCCGAAATGGGTCGCGGGTGACGACACGTTGGGTCTGCAACGACCGACCGGTCGCGCTGGTTACGTCGCGTTCCCCCCCGCCCGCAACAGACAGACCACGTCCACCGACCGGTCTGGACCTGACGGGTCGTGCCAGCCCGGGGTGGGCGGGGCCGGCTGCCGGCCTTTCGGCGCAATTGCGCGGTTTGGGCGGCTCGGGCGCGGGTCGGACTGCGCTTGCGGCGCAATTGCGCCGTTCGGGCGACGATCTCGTGGCTGCGTCGAGACACCAGAAACGGCCCCCAGGACCAGGTCCCAGGGGCCGTTCGTGTCTCGACGGTCTCGGCGTCAGCCGAGGCCCATCAGGGGCAGGTCACTCCTCGCCGCGGATGAAGGCCTCCACGCGGCGGCGGCCCTCGTCGTCGGGGAGCTGCACCGGGGGCGACTTCATCAGGTACGACGAGGCGGAGATGATCGGGCCGCCGATGCCGCGGTCCTTGGCGATCTTCGCGGCGCGGATCGCGTCGATGATGATGCCGGCGGAGTTCGGGGAGTCCCAGACCTCGAGCTTGTACTCGAGGTTCAGCGGGACGTCACCGAAGGCGCGGCCCTCGAGGCGGACGTAGGCCCACTTGCGGTCGTCGAGCCACGCGACGTAGTCGGACGGGCCGATGTGCACGTTCTTGTCGTAGACCTTGCCGGCGAGCTCGCCGTTGAGGTTCGAGGTGACGGCCTGGGTCTTGGAGACCTTCTTGGACTCCAGGCGCTCGCGCTCGAGCATGTTCTTGAAGTCCATGTTGCCGCCGACGTTGAGTTGGTAGGTGCGGTCCAGCGTCACGCCACGGTCCTCGAACAGGCGGGCCATCACGCGGTGGGTGATGGTGGCGCCGACCTGCGACTTGATGTCGTCGCCGACGATCGGGACGCCGGCGTCCTCGAACTTCTTCGCCCATACGGGGTCGGAGGCGATGAAGACCGGGAGGGCGTTGACGAACGCGACGCCCGCGTCGATCGCGCACTGCGCGTAGAACTTGTCGGCCTCCTCGGAGCCCACCGGGAGGTAGGACACGAGGACGTCGGCGCCGGTCTCCTTGAGGACCGAGACGATGTCGACCGGGTCGGCCGCCGACTCCTCGATGGTCTCGCGGTAGTACTTGCCGAGGCCGTCGAGCGTGTGGCCGCGCTGCACCTCGATGCCGAGGGTCGGCACGTCGCAGATCTTGATGGTGTTGTTCTCGGAGGCGTTGATCGCCTCGGAGAGGTCCTTGCCGACCTTCTTGTCGTCGACGTCGAACGCCGCGACGAACTGCACGTCGGAGACGTGGTAGTCGCCGAAGGTGACGTGCATGAGACCCGGGACGGTGCCCGAGGGGTCGGCGTCCTTGTAGTAGTGCACGCCCTGGATCAGGGAGGTGGCGCAGTTGCCCACTCCCACGATTGCCACTCGTACCGAACCCATGAGGGATCCCTTTCCTTGTCTTCTACGACTACTTCTGAGGGGTGGCCTGCTGGCCGCTGCTGGTGGTGTCGCCCTCCGGCGGAGGGGCCACGCGGTCGTGCTCTCCGCTGCGCTCGGCGTTGATGAGGTCCGAGAGCCACCGGACCTCGCGTTCGACCGACTCGACGCCGTGGCGCTGGAGCTCCGCGGCGTACCGGTCGACCTCCTTCTGCGTCATCGACAGCTGGCTCTGGACCCGGTCGAGGCGCTCCTGGAGGCGGGTCCGCCGCCCCTCGAGCACCCGGAGCCGGATCTCCATGTCGGTCGAGGAGAAGAAGGCGAAGCGGATGTCGAAGTTGTCGTCCTCCCACGCGGTGGGACCGACCTCCGACATGAGGCGCTCGAACTCGCGCGTGCCCGCCTCGGTGACCTGGTAGGTGATCCGGGGGCGCTTGGACACCGGGGTGCCCGGGGTCTTCGTGCTCATCGTCTCCTCGATGAGGGACGCCCGGAGCATCTTCTTCAGGGTGGGGTAGAGCGATCCGTAGGAGAGGACCCGACCCCATCCGAGCATGAGGTTCAGCCGCTTCCGGAGCTCGTAGCCGTGCATCGGCGCCTCGTGCAGCAGCCCGAGGACTGCCAGCTCGATGGTCTCCGCACGACGTGCCATACGACCTATCGTAGCGATATATCCGCGCGTTGCGAACCGTGGACCTGTCGGGATGCGCGGACCGACGTGTCCGAGGGCACGCGGACCACGTGTTGGGAGGCTGTGGACGATCCCCGTACCCTGACGAGGATCTCGACCCCGACCCCGGAGCCAGCCTCGTGAGCGGTAAGCGGAGGGCCAGTGGCCCCGCAGTGAAGAAGAGTGCTGCGAAGCGGCCTCCACGCACGCGCAAGCAGAAGGTGCTGCGGGTCGTGAAGTGGCTGGGCGTCACCGGCCTGGTGCTGGTGCTGCTCGCCGTCGGTGTCTTCGTCGTGCTCTACCGGGCGATCGACATCCCGAAGGCGAACGAGGACTTCCAGACCGAGACCTCGTTCGTCTACTACGCCGACGGCAAGACCGAGGTCGGCAACTTCGCGGTCCAGAACCGCACGTTCGTCCCGCTCGGCAAGATCCCCGAGACCATCCAGAACGCGGTCGTGGCCGCCGAGAACCGCAGCTTCTGGAGCGACAGGGGCATCGACCCCAAGGGCATCGTCCGCGCGGCGTTCAGCAACGCCCAGGGCAACGCCCAGCAGGGCGCGTCGACGATCACCCAGCAGTACGTCAAGATCCTGTACCTGACCCAGGAGCGCTCCTACAAGCGCAAGATCAAGGAAGCGATCCTCTCGCTCAAGGTGCAGCGCGAGCAGAGCAAGTCCGAGATCCTCGAGGGCTACCTCAACACGATCTACTTCGGCCGCGGCGCGTACGGCGTGCAGGCGGCCTCCGAGGCGTACTTCGACAAGGACGTCTCGGACCTCAGCCTCAAGGAGTCCGCGGTCCTCGCCAGCGTCCTGAACAACCCGTCGGGCTACGACCCGGACAACGGGAAGGAAGCGCGCGCGAACCTCAAGGAGCGCTACGACTACGTGCTGAACGGCATGGCCGGCGCCGACTACATCACCGCCGAGCAGGCGGAGAAGGCCCAGCGCCGCCTGCCGAAGTTCCCGCCCATCAAGGCGGAGAGCCGGTACGGCGGGCAGAAGGGCCACATGCTCACGCTGGTCCGCGACGAGCTCGAGCGCCTCGGCTACACCGACCAGCAGATCGACGGCGGCGGGCTCCGGGTGACCACCACGTTCACCGCGAAGGACATGGCCGCCGCCGCGGCCGGCGTCGCCGAGGCGCGGCCCGAGGGGCTCAGCGACAAGGAGCTCCACGTCGGCGTCGCCAGCGTCGAGCCGGGCACCGGCGCGGTCCGCGGCTTCTACGGCGGCCAGGACTACCTCCAGTCGCAGATCAACTGGGCGGTCGCCGGCGGCCAGGGCGGCTCGACGCTCAAGCCGTTCGAGCTGGTGGCCGCGATCCGCGACGGCTTCTCGCTCAGGGACACCTTCGACGGCAACTCGCCCTACATCCTGCCCGACGGCTCCGACGTCGAGAACCAGGGCAACATCAGCTACGGCACGGTCAGCATGATCAAGGCGACCGAGGACTCCATCAACACCGCGTTCATCGACATGGCGCTGGGCATGGACGACGGGCCCGACAAGATCCTCGAGGCGATGGAGGACATGGGCCTGCCGCCGGCCGAGCGCACCTCGAAGGTCCACGGCTTCCCCGACCAGACCCCGGGTCTCCAGCCGAACATCGGCGTCGCCCTGGGCAGCGCGACGGTGAGCCCGATCAACATGGCCAACGCCTACGCGACGCTGGCGGCCGAGGGCGAGGCCGCGCAGCCGTACGTCATCGAGAAGATCGAGGACGCCGACGGCGCGCAGCTCTACAGCCACAAGGTGCAGACGCGCGACGCCGTCGATCCCGACATCGCGGCCGACGTCTCCTACGCGCTCCAGCAGGTGGTGCAGGCGGGCTCCGGCACCGCCGCGCTCGAGCTCGGTCGCCCGGCCGCCGGCAAGACCGGCACCTCGACCAACGACAACGGCGACGTGGTGTCGTCCTGGTTCACCGGCTACACCCCGCAGCTGGCGACCTCGGTCGTCTACGTCCGCGGCAAGGGCGCGGAGCCGCTCGACGGCTACCTCGAGCCGTTCTTCGGCGGCAGCTACCCCGCGCAGACCTGGACCGCCGTGATGACGCGGGCGATGGAGGGCCTGGACGTCGAGGACTTCCCGCCGCCGGCGTACGTCGACGGTGAGGCGCCGTCGACCGGCCACGAGCCGGCCCCGCCCACCCCGACGAACACCAGGACCGCGAGGCCGACGCCGTCGAGCACGCCGTCGAGCACGCCCTCGCAGACCCCGACCCCGACGCCGACGCCGACCCCGACCGAGGAGCCGTCGGAGCCGTGCGGCGTGCTCGGCTGCGAGTCGTCGAGCCCGTCGGAGACGCCCTCGCAGACCCCGTCGCAGACGGCGAGCCAGTCCGCCGAGGCCGGGGCCGTCCGGGACCGGCGCGGCCGGCGGCGTACGCCGGGCCGGGCTGCCTGATGCCGCCGGCGCGCGGCGACTGGGTCCATCCCACCACGGATGACCCCGTCGTCGGCGCGCTGAGCGAAAGCGTGGGCGGGCCGACGGGCCCGCGCGCGGCGCGGCACCCCTGGTGGACGCCGGTGCGCGTGGTGCTGGCACTGACCGCGGTCGTCCTCGCCCTGGGGATGTGGCAGAAGACCCACTGCTACGAGGACACGTGGCAGGACGGCGACGCCCGGTACTCCCACATGTGCTACTCCGACCTGCCCTACCTCTACACCGGGCGCGGGTTCGCCGAGCTGAGCTGGCCCTACAGCGACGACACCGAGACGCGCGCCCGCTACGAGGTCATGGAGTACCCCGTCGGCATCGCCTACTGGGCCTACGGCACGGCGGTCGTGACGCACTGGCTGACGGGGTCGCCGGACGTGGAGGCGCGCTACCGGATGCCGGTGTCCGGCTTCGCCGGCACGGCCGAGGTGAAGCGCGAGATGCGGGCGTTCGTGATCGTCAACGCGCTCGGCTTCGCGGTGCTGACGCTGCTCGCGGTCTGGCTCCTGGCCGGCGTGAACCCGCGCCGCCCCTGGGACGCCGCCGCGTTCGCGCTCGCGCCGGCCCTGCTGCTCACCGCCCTCGTGAACTGGGACCTGGTCGCCGTGGTCTTCGTCGCCGGGGCGCTCTGGGCGTGGGCCCGCGAGAGACCGCTGCTCGCCGGGGTTCTGATCGGCGTGGGAACGGCGGTGAAGCTCTACCCGCTCTTCCTGCTCGGCGGGATCCTGGTGATCTGCCTGCGCCAGCGGCGGATCCGCACGTTCGCCACGGCCGCCCTCGGCGCCGCCGGCGCCTGGCTGGCCGCCAACGCCCCGGCGTACCTCGCCGGACCGGAGGAGTGGAAGGTCTTCTGGACCTTCAACTCCGACCGGGGCGCGGACCTCGGCTCGGTCTGGCTCGTGGTGCAGCAGGCGTTGGAGCGCACGGGTCACCCGTTCGCGTTCGACCCGCACACGATCAACCTCGGGTCGTGGCTGTTCTTCGGCCTCTGGTGCGTCGGCGTGCTGGCGCTCGGACTGACCTCGCCGTCGACACCCCGGCTGGCCCAGCTCGGCTTCCTGGTCGTGGCCGGCTTCCTGCTGGTCAACAAGGTGTACTCACCGCAGTACGTGCTGTGGCTGCTGCCGCTCGCGGTGCTCGCGCGGCCGCGCTGGCGGGACCTGCTGATCTGGCAGGCCGGCGAGGTGCTCTACTTCGCCGCGGTCTGGTGGTATCTCGGTGGCTTCCTGGCGCCGGCGGCCGGCGGCGACGCCGGCTTCTACTGGGTGGCCACGCTGCTGCGGGTCGCGTGCGAGCTCTACCTGGTGGCGATGGTGGTGCGCGACATCCGCGCCCCGCGGCACGACCCGGTGCGGCAGACGCAGCGTCAGGCGACCACGATGCGGTCGAACGACGTCGCGGTGTAGCGCACCCGCACGTCCACCTCGTCGCCGACCGCCGGCACCCGTGCGCCGTGCGGGAGGAACAGCATCGACGCCTGCATGTGGGGTGGCTCGGCGAACAGCCGCTGCTTGCCGTCGATGGAGAACGGCGAGCGCACGAAGCCGGCCGCGTCGAGGCCTCCCCGGGCGAGCGTCGCGGCGCGGGCCTTGATCGACGCGTCGCCGGTCGGCGCCTCGAGCCCGATGCCGTGCGCCGTCCCGCCGCTGACCACCAGGATGTGGCCCGCCTTCGGGGCGGTGCGGTGGCGGTAGCCGTAGGAGTCGCCCCGCTCGACCTCGTGGGCGTCGAGCACGGTGGCGGTCACCCGCAGCGCTCCGCGGTCGCCGAGCCAGAGGTCGGTGCCGATGCGCGGGCGGAAGGTGAGGTCGGGGTACGCCGCGCGCAGCTCGGCGAGCTCGCCGGCGCTGAGGTGGCTGACCCAGATCGTGCGCAGGTCGAGCTCGGCCGCGACCACGTCGTTGACCAGCCGCCGGACCTCGGTGAGGTGGGCACCGTGCGCGAGCGGCAGGTGCAGCGCCACGCCCTCGATCCGCGCGCCCGGCCGGGCGGCGACCTCGCGGGCGGCTGCCCAGAGCCCGCGGGCGGTCATGCCGTGGCGCAGCATGCTCGTGGCGCGCTCGAGCACGAAGCGGGCGTCGGGCTGGCGGTCGAGCAGGTCGGTGAGGTCCTCGACCCGGCTGACCGTGTGGATGACGCGCTTCGCGAGCGACGGGTCGGTCTCGAGGGCCGCACCGAACGGGCGCCACGGCGTGAGGACCAGCAGGCTGCCGTCGTAGCGCTGGACGACCTCCGGCAGCTCGTCGTACGTGCCGACGGCGAGCGTGTCGACGCCGAGCCAGCCGGCCTTGCGGGCCAGCCGCCCGAGCGTCAAGCCGTAGCCGTTGCCCTTGGCGACCGGGACCAGGCCGGGCTCGCCGTCCGCGACCGCTCGCAGGTGCCGGCGCCAGCGGTCGCCGTCCACCGTGAGGACCAGGCTCATCCGCGCCTCTTCATGTAGAGCTCGAAGGCCTTGTAGAGCGGCCGGTTGAGGGGCAGGTCCCACTCGCCGACGTACTCGACCGCCTCGCCGCCGGTGCCGACCTTGAACTGGATCAGGCCCAGGTGCGGGTCGTCGGAGGCGAGGGTGTCGGTGATGCCGCGCAGGTCGTAGACGTCGGCGCCGGCGGCGATCGCCTCGCGGATCATCGCCCACTGCACGGCGTTGGAGCCGCGGACCTCCCGCTTCTCGGTGGAGGAGGCGCCGTAGGAGTACCAGGCGTGGGCGCCGACGCGGATCGCGATCGTCGCCGCGACGAGCGTGCCCTCGTGGCGGGCGGTGTGCAGCCGGATCCGGTCGGGGTCCTCGCTGCTGAGCGCGTCGACCATCGTGTGGAAGTAGGACAGCGGCCGCGGCGTGAAGCGGTCGCGCTCGGCGGTGTGGACGTAGAGGTCGTGGAACGACTTCAGCTCCGGCTCGATGTCCGCACCGCCGTACGACGCGGTCTCGACGCCCTCCTTGGCGGCCTTCTTGATGTTGCGGCGCCACAGCTGGTTCATGCCGGCGAGCACGTCCTCCTCGGCGCGCCCGGCGAGCGGGACCTGGAAGACGTACTGCGGCTGGCCCGCGGCGAAGCCGCCCGCGGCGGCCTGCGGCCGCCAGCCGAGCTCGGTGAGCTGGGCGACGACGCGGGCGCCGTGGTGGGTGCGCTCGGTGGGGACGAGGTCGCCGAGACGGTGGACCGCCTCGTCGGCGATGCCCTCCTTGACGGTCGCCGCGTCCCAGCGGCGGGCGACGACGGGCGGGCCCATGCGGACGCCGAACGCGCCGCGGGCCTTGAGGTGGGCGGCCATCGGGACCAGCCAGGCGGCGAGGTCCTCGTCCTCCCAGTCGAGGTCGGGACCCTCCGGGAGGTAGGCGAGGAACCGCTTGAGGCGGGGCAGCTGCCGGTAGAGCACCAGGCCGGCGCCGACCAGTTCGCCGCCGCGGAAGAAGCCGATCGACTCGTGCCGCCACTCCGACTTCACCCGCGCCCACGCCGGGGTCTGGAGGAAGCTCACCGAGCGGCGACTCCGGAGGTGGTCCAGGTGGTCGCTCGGGGAGATCTCGCGGACGCTGAGCTCGGGCCGGGGCACCGTCCGACACTAGCGAACCGGTGCCAAGCGTCCGGTCCCACCCGGACCGGGCGAGGCCGGTCCGGCCCGGGCCGCGGAATTTTCCGGTGACCACGTATCCACAAGCACTCGCGGAACCTCCTCCGTGGCGTGATCCTGATCGAGAGACAGAACCACCGACACCGGGGAGCGGTACGGCCAGTGAGCACACGCACGAACGAGGTGTGGGCCGAGGCGACCGAGGGATTCAACCGCTGGGTCGCCGGAGATCCGGCCGGGCTGGACGACCTGGTCGCCGCGATGACCCCCGTCCTGTGGCACGTGGTGCGCTCCTACCGGCTGTCGGAGTCGCAGGCCGAGGACGTCCTCCAGACGACGTGGCTGGCGCTGGTACGCCGCCGCGCCGCCATCGTCGACGCCACCGCGATCGGCGGCTGGCTCACCACGACGGCCCGGCGCGAGGCGTGGCGGGTCGCCCAGGGCGACCACCGGACGCTGCCGGTCGCCGACGAGGACCTCGAGCCGCGGATCCCCACCCAGCGCTCCGCCGAGGACACCGCCGTCCAGCACGACGAGGGCGACCGGATCTGGGCGGCCGTCGACGGCCTGCCCGAGCGGTGCCGCCGGCTGCTGCGGATCGTCGCGTTCGAGGACAGACCGGACTACCGTGAGTTGGCGACCGACCTCGGGATGCCGGTCGGCAGCATCGGCCCCACCCGGGGACGGTGTCTGGCGAAGCTGCGCGTGGCCCTGATGCAGACGGGGGACTTGTGAGATGAGCGAGCTGAGCAGAGACGCCCTGCTGGGGATCGTGCGCGAGACCTGGGAGCGCCACGACCCGGTCCCCGACCACCTGGTCCCGGCGATGCAGGCCGCGGCGGCGTTCGCCGCGTCCGACCTCGACGTCGAGTTGATGGAGCTCGTGGAGCAGGCGACCGAGCTGGCCGGCGCACGCGGCTCCTCGTCGTACACGCTCCGCTTCGTGCACGGCGACACCGACCTCCTGCTGCGGGTCGCCGTGGACGGCGCCCGCTCCCGCGTCGACGGCTGGGTCGTGCCACCTGAGCCGATGACGATCCGTGCCCTGCCCGGCGAGGAGCCGACCGCGCACTCCGCGGTCGTCACCGAGTCCGGAAGGTTCGAGCTCACCGACCTGCCGCTCGGGCTGCTGCGGCTGCGTCTCGAACCCCACGACACCACCCGCCCGGCGTTCGCGACGCCGACCTTCGAGATCTAGGAGCCCCGCCATGGCGGAGCAGCAGCCCGAGCAGAAGCGCCCCGTCCGCAAGCCCCTGGATCGCGATCCCTCCCCGCCGTGGCCCCCGGCGATCGCGGCCGTCGAAGGTCGGGTGCTCGATCCTGCGACCGCGATCATGGTGTCCGGTGTGGTGCCCCGACCTACGGTCTATATCGGCCCCAGGCTCACCATCGCGAAATCGATCGACGTCGAGCTGGCCGTGCGGATCCTGGGCGAGGTCGCAGATCCGCTGGGATGGCGCGTCGATCTCGAGCCGGAGGACGAGCGGACCGTCCGACTGCGCTTCGGACTGCGAACCGTGATGATCAGCGTGGCCTCGGCCCGGGCCGCCATCGCCCCCGATGGCTGGACCCTGCTCCAGCAGACGCGGCTGAAGTACGGCCCGAAGGCCGTACGGGGCGTCGGTCTCGACCACATCGTCTTCCCCGGTGGGCTCATCAGCAATCCGTTCACGCACAGCAATCCGTTCACGCACAGCAACCCGTTCACGCACAGCAACCCGGCCGCGGGCGAGTCGTCCGGGCCCGTCACGAGCTACGGCGTTCCCGGCTTCGGCGGTCGGCAGCCGGTTGCCTACGTCGGCCCCGACCCGGTCCGGCAGGCCGACTTCCCGGGCCCCAGGCGCCCAGTCGTTGCCGTCCTCGACACCGGTTGTGGCAAGCACCGGTGGCTCGATCGAGCCGTGATCAGGGATATCCAGATCGACGGCATGACGATCGGATACGACGATCAGGTGTCGATCTCGGAGTCCGGCGGTGATGTCGATGGACCCCTCGACGGGCTGATTGATCCGCTCAGTGGGCACGGCACCTTCATCGCGGGGCTCGTTCACCAGGCCTGCCCCGACGCCGACATCCTCGTCTGGCGCGGCGTCCGGGCTGATCGCCCGATCGTCGAGTCGGACCTCGTCGCCTGCCTGGCCCAGATCGCCGAGTTGGTCCACCGGTACCACCAGGGCGACCCGCACGGCCGCATGATCGATGTGCTCGCGCTGTCGCTCGGCTATTACCACGAGACTCCGGCGGACGAGCTCTTCGACCCGACGCTGTACGACGTCCTCGCTGACCTGTCGCGCAACGGAACCCAGGTCGTCTGCTCGGCGGGCAACGAGGCGACCAGCCGGCCGGCGTTCCCGGCCGCGTTCGCGCCATGGAGCGACGGCAACGGGCCGGTGACCCACGACGTCGACACCCTGCCCGTCCTCTCGGTCGGAGCGCTCAACCCCAACGGCGAGAGCGACGCCTTGTTCAGCAATGCCGGTCCCTGGGTACGCGCCCACACCCACGGTGCCGCGGTCGTGAGCACGCTGCCCGTGGATTTCGAGGGAGGTCTCCAGTCGGCTGCCGCCACGACCGCGTACGGGCGTCGTCGCGACACCATTGACCCCGACGACTTCCGTGGTGGCTTCGCGGTGTGGAGCGGTACGTCGTTCGCCGGGCCGCTGATGGCCGGCAGGATCGCTGCCCACATCGCCGGTGGTCTCGAGGACGGCGACGCGCCGGCAATCGCGCGGGCACGGGCTCGCGCAGCGCTGGCCGCGCTGACGACCATCACGCCAGACTGAGCGGGTGGTCTCTGCGGAGGAGTGGCACGCGCGCGCGGTCGAGGCGGTCAATGCAGGTCGTTTCGCCCGTGCTCGAAGCCTCTTGAGCAGAGCCCAGGCGACGGCGACGACCCCGGCCGTGAGCGGCGCGGTGGAGGCGACCCTTGCCTACGTCGAGGCTGAGTCAGGCAACCTCGTCGAAGCGATGCGGCTGTGTGAGACTGCCCTCTCCCGGGCTGGGCTCGACCAGGAGACTCGCGGGTCGATCCACAGTCAGCGTGCCACCTTGATGATGCTGGGCGGTCGATCAGTCGAGGCGATGAGAGAGCTCGACGCCGCGATTGTCATGTTGGCTGGATCAACGAAGTTCCTCGGCCGCGCTTACAGCCACCGCGGCAACCTGCACCTGCAGCGCAACGAGGTGGCGGCCGCGCAGCGGGACTTCACAGCAGCCGTCGACCTTCTGCGCGAGGCCGGTCTCCCGACTGAGGCAGCGATGGACGAGCACAACCTGGGGTACGCCCTTCTGCTGGCCGGCGATCTCGTGGGAGCCCTTCGCGAGATGGATCGGGCGAGGGAAGTGCTTGCGCCGCTGAGCCCGCTCGCGCAGGCGACCTGCGACCAGGACCGGGCCGAGGTGCTGTTCGCCGCTGGCTTGGCCAGCAGTGGGCAGGCGGCGCTCGCAGCGGCCGCGCGCACCTATGGTCAGCGGCGCGTGCTTCGCCGACAGGCTGACGCCGAGCTCGCACTTGCTCGCAACCTCCTCACATCCGACCCGACCGCAGCGCGCGACGTCGCCAGTCGCGCTGCCCGTCGGTTCGCGCGGGCAGGTGCGGACCCGATGGCGGATCGGGCGAAGGCTGTCGCGATCGTCGCTGCTCTTGTCGGACCGGGGCGGCTGTCGGAACGGCTCCGCCAAGGGGAGGACCTGGCGGCCGCACTTGATGCTCAGCAGATGCGATGGGTGGCAGCTCGGGTACGACTGGCGCTCGCCCTCCGTTACGCCGCCAACGACGCTCCGGAGCGTGCCAAGGTCCTGATCGGGGCCGCCGGAGTCGGCTCCAGCGGACCGCTCGATGCACGACTGATGAACCGGGAGGCACAGTGTGAGGTGGCGGTCGCCGGCGATCGACGATCCGCGGCTCTGAAGCACCTGCGTTCTGGACTCTCGGAGCTCCATGCCTGGCAGAGCTCCTTCGGCTCGCTCGACCTCCAGACCGGCGTGGCAGGTCAGGGTGCCCGGCTCGCCGCGCGGGGTCTGGCTCTCGCCCTAGAGACGGGCAGGCCAGACGTGCTGTTCGAGTGGTCCGAGCGGGCGCGCATGCTGGCCAGCCGCGTGCAGCCGGTTCGGGCGCCGGAGGACGAGCAGATCGTCGCCGACCTGACCGAGCTGCGCGAGATGACGGCCGAAGGCGGGCGCCGCGACCCCGAGCGCGAGGCGGTGCTGCGGCAGCGGGTGCGCGAGCGGGCCTGGCAACACCGGGGGTCGGGTGAGGTGGTCGACCCGGTCACGCTCGCGGAGCTCCGAGCCGCCCTCGACGGGGACACCGCGCTGGTGGCATACGTCGTGGCCGCCGACCGCGTGGTCGCGCTCGCCGTCACGACGGCCGAGGTGGCCTGGGCCGACCTCGGTGAGCGCGCCGCGATCGACCCGCTGCTCGGCGGCCTGCTGCCCGACCTCGACATGGCAGCGTCCGAGCTGCCGGGTGCGATGGCCGGGTTCGTCCGCCAGGAGCTGGCCCAACGTCTTTTCGCGATCGCCGAGGTCCTGGTCGCGCCGGTCCTCGCCACGGTCGGCGACCGCCGGGTCGTGCTCACGCCGTCGGGAGTGCTCGCGGGTGTCCCGTGGACGCTGCTCCCGGGCTTCACCGGTCGTCCGCTCACGGTGGCGCAGTCCGCGACCAGCTGGCTCGTCCGCCGGAGGACGCCGCTCCGGTCGTCCACTGCCGGGTTCGTCGCCGGGCCGCGCGTCGCGCGCGCCGAGGAGGAGGTGACCGCGGCGGCCAAGGAGTGGTCGGCTGCGCGCGTGCTGACCGGGGACGCCGCGACGGCCGAGGCCGTGTCGGAGCTGGCCTCCTCGGTCGATGTCCTGCACGTCGCCGCGCACGGCCGCCACACCTCGGAGAACGCGATGTTCTCCGGTCTCCAGCTCGCCGACGGTCCGTGGTTCGGCTATGACATCGACCAGCTACGCCAGGTGCCGGACGTGGTCGTGCTGTCCGCCTGCGAGGTCGGCCGCTCGACGGTCCGCTGGGGCGACGAGCTGATCGGCATGACCACGGCCTGGCTGCACGCCGGCGCCCGTCGCGTGGTCGCGTCGCCGGCGGCGATCAACGACCAGGCGGCGTACGACGTCCTCGTCGCCCTCCACCAGCAGCTCGCCTCCGGGGTCGACCCGGCGGCGGCCCTGGCCACGGCGGTGCCGGCCGTGTCGGCCGACACCGCCCCGGTGCCGCTCGTCTGCTTCGGCTGACCGGACCGGTATCAGGCCCGTGGGTCGCCGCTCCTCTGGGTCACGGGGGGAGCACTGACCGGGAGGAGTGAGCAGCATGAGCATCCGCACGCAGCACCGCGTCCTGCGCGACCCGAAGGCCGGCGAGGTGGTCCGCGTCGAGCCGGGGAGCCGGCTCGAGCTGCGCTTCCGCCGCCGCGGCCTCGGGCTCAGTCGGTGGCAGGTCGAGGACCGGCCGGCACACCTCGTCCCGCTGGAGGAGGGCGACCACGGCTTCCACTTCCTGGTGTTCCGCGGGGACGAGGCCGGCCCGCAGCCGCTGCGGCTCGTCCGGAGCCGGGTCGACCGGCCGGGCTCGAGCGAGGTCCGCGACCTGGTGGTGCTGGTCGGCCGACGCGCCTGCCGATTCATCACGGTAGGCAGTCGAGTCGCCACTCCCCGCGGTGGGTACGGCGCGGGGAGTGCAGGTTCACCCACCTACCGTGATGAATCAGCGACACGAGCGACCAGCATTAGACCCGCGAGGACAGCCACTCCGCGTCGGCGGAGTGCTCGGCCGCACCGCCGGGCGTCTCGAGGATCACCGGGGCGGCGGCGTCGCGGACCACGGCGGCCAGCAGGTCGGGGTCGACCTGGCCGGCGCCGAGGCTGGCGTGCCGGTCGGCGCCGGAGTCGAAGGCGTCGCGACTGTCGTTGCAGTGCACGAGGTCGATCCGGCCGGTGATGGCCCGGACGTCCTCGACCACGGTCTCCAGGGCGTTGCCGCCGGCGTGGGCGTGGCAGGTGTCGAGGCAGAAGCCGACCAGGCCGAACTGCTCGGTCGAGGAGATCGCGTCCCACACGCCGGCGATGCGGTCGAGGTAGCGGGTCATCGCGTTGGTGCCGCCGGCGGTGTTCTCGATGAGCAGCGGCACCTTGATGTCGGTCGCCTCGATCGCCTTGCGCCAGTTGTCGAAGCCCTTCGCGGGGTCGTCCTCGTCCTGCACGTGGCCGCCGTGGACGATCAGGCCCCTCGCCCCGATCGACGCGGCCGCGTCCATGTGCTGCTGGAGCAGCTTGCGGCTCGGGATCCGCTGCCGGTTGTTCGTGGTGGCGACGTTGATGAGGTACGGCGCGTGGACGTAGAGCCCCACGCCGGCCGCCTCGGCATCGGCCTTCAGGCCGTCCGCGCCGCCGGCGTACCGGAAGACCGGTCCCTTGTAGCTCTGCGGGTCGCCCAGGAAGAACTGCACGTGCGACATGCCCCTCGCCTGCGCCTCGGCGATCGGGTCGGACTGGTCGACGTGGGCGCCGATGGCGATGCTTCCCGTGGTGCTCATGCCGCCACCCTAGGTGCCCCCGCCGACGGCCTGTGCACGGATTGGGATCGCCTCCGTGCCCACTGCTAGCCTTGGGCGTTCTCTGCGTCCAGCTCCCACCGACGGGAGCCCGCGGAGGACCCGCCGGTCCGAGTGATCGGGGCGGCGGAGACGCATATCCCTCCTGCCACGGAGAGTCCGTGGCCGCCTGAGTCCAGAGGAGGTGGAGACCGCTATGCGTGCCTACGAAGTGATGGTCATCCTCGACCCGAGCCTCGAAGAGCGAACCATCGAGCCGTCGCTCGACAAGTACCTCAACGTCATCCGCAAGGACGGCGGCACCGTCGAGTCCGTCGACGTGTGGGGTCGCCGTCGGCTGGCCTACGAGGTCAAGAAGAACGCCGAGGGCATCTATGCCGTCATCACGCTGAAGGCCGAGCCGGCCACGGTCAAGGAGTTCGACCGCCAGCTCACCCTCAACGAGTCGATCCTCCGCACCAAGGTGCTGCGTCCCGACGCACACTGAGCTGTGGACGACCACTTCCGCCTGTCGGTGCGAGACGCAACGATGTGCTGACGTGGTCGGACGACTCTGATCAGAACCAACGCTTAGGGAGCCCTACATGGCAGGCGAGACCGTCATCACGGTGGTCGGCAACCTCGTCGACGACCCGGAGCTGCGCTTCACCCCGTCGGGTGCGGCCGTGGCGAACTTCCGGATCGCGTCGACGCCGCGCACCTTCGACCGCCAGACCAACGAGTGGAAGGACGGCGACGCGCTGTTCCTCTCCTGCTCGGTGTGGCGCCAGGCCGCGGAGAACGTCGCCGAGTCCCTGCAGCGCGGCATGCGCGTGATCGTGCAGGGCCGCCTGAAGCAGCGCTCCTACGAGACCCGCGAGGGCGAGAAGCGCACCGTCGTGGAGCTCGAGGTCGACGAGGTCGGCCCCGCGCTCGCGTTCGCCACCGCCAAGGTCACCCGGGCGTCGCGCTCGGGTGGTGGCGGCGGCGGGTACGGTGGCGGTGGCGGCCAGTCCCGGCCGCAGCCGGCGGGCAACGACCCGTGGGCCACCCCGGCTCCGCAGCAGGGCGGCGGCCAGCCGTCCGGCGGTGGCCAGGCCCCGGCGAACGACCCGTGGGGCGCGCCCGGTGTGGGCTCCGACGAGCCGCCGTTCTGATCCTCAACCCAACCCGAACACCCTCAACCATTCCGGGCCAGTAACCAGTCTGGGCCGGGCTTCTAGAGAGGAAGCACCACAATGGCCAAGGCAGTGATTCGCAAGCCGAAGAAGAAGGTTTGCCAGTTCTGCAAGGAGAAGGCGACCGGTGTCGACTACAAGGACGCCACGCTGCTCCGCAAGTTCATCTCCGACCGCGGCAAGATCCGCGCGCGTCGGGTGACCGGCAACTGCGTCCAGCACCAGCGCGACGTGGCGATCGCCGTCAAGAACGCCCGCGAGGTGGCCCTGCTGCCCTACACCTCCACCGGTCGCTGAAGGGAGCCTGGAAGATGAAGCTCATCCTGACCCAGGAGGTCACCGGTCTCGGTGCCCCCGGCGACGTCGTCGAGGTGAAGGACGGCTACGGCCGCAACTACCTGGTTCCGCGTGGCCTCGCGCTGCGCTGGACCCGCGGTGCCGAGAAGACCGTCGAGTCGATCAAGGCCGCCCGGGCGTCGCGCTCGGTCCGCGACCACGACCACGCGGAGCAGATCAAGACCAAGCTCGAGGCCCAGCCGGTCAGCGTGAAGGTGCGCGCCGGTGCCGGCGGTCGCCTGTTCGGCGCCGTCACGGTCTCGGAGATCGCCGGCGCCCTCGCCGACGCCTCCGGCGAGCAGGTCGACAAGCGCACGATCGTGGTCGACAACCCGATCAAGGCCCTCGGCTCGCACGAGGTCTCGGTCAAGCTGCACGACGAGGTGTCCGCCACGGTGGCCCTCAACGTCATCCCTGCTTGATCCTCAGCGCAGCGGCTCGAGTCGCCGGCCCGCCCGATCTCTGATCGGGCGGGCCGACGCCATTTCCGGCGACGAGGACCGCCACACCGAGCGTCGGGCTGCCTCAACGGGACCGTGGTCGGGCGGCGGCTGTGGTCCGGTCCGACTCGACGACCGCCCACGGCCGCGAGGAGTAGCGGAACAGCAGGACGATCACGGCCACGACGGTGACCAGCCCGAGCAGCAGCACCGACTCGATGTCGCGCTCAACGGCCAGCACGGGCAGCGGGGCGAGGGCGGTCACGACCGCGAGCACGGCCGCCGTGCCCAGCCAGGCGCGGGCGCGCCGGTCTCCGGCCGGCCCCGCGACCCGGGCGAGGCCGGCGCAGAGGGCCGCCATCGTGGCGAGCTCGGGCACCGAGGCCGCCCAGACCAGGGCCGGGTCCCGGTCCGCGAGCGCGTCCGCGGCGCCCGGCCACCAGAGGAAGCCCGAGACGACGAGCGCCACGAGGGCGAGCCAGGTCACCGCGGACGGCAGCCTGCCGAACCGGTGCACGCCGAGGAGCACGAGCAGCCAGCCCACCGGGTCGGCGAGCAGGTCGACGCCGCGGGCCTGGGCCGACAGCGCGACGATGACCAGGCCCATCGCGATCCAGGGCAGCGGCTTCACGGGCCCGACCCTACGGTGACCGCGCCGGTCACGAGCCACCCGTCGCCCCGGGCCCGGCGGAGCAGGACCACCAGCCGGGCGCCCATGAAGACGACCGTGAACGCGACCCAGATCGCGACGAGCCCGGTCTCCAGCGCCGCGCAGGCGAGGGCGACCGGCGCGTAGACGACGAGGGTGAGGACCCCGGCGCGGGCGAGGTACGGCCCGTCGCCGGCCCCGATGAGCACCCCGTCGAGCACGAACACCACGCCGGCCACGGGCTGGCCGAGCGCCGCGACGATCAGCACGGGCACGAGCAGGTCCTGCACGGCGCCGTCGCCGGTGAAGAGGTGGCCGAGCACCGGGCTGAGCGCCGCGAGCAGCACGCCGGTCACGACCCCGCTGACCGCGCCCCACTGGATCATCCGGCGGGTGAGCTCACGGGTACCGGCCACGTCGCCGGCCCCGAGCGCGCGTCCGGTGATCGCCTGGGCCGCGATCGCGATGGCGTCGAGCACGAACGCGAGGAATCCCCAGAGCGTCAGCGCGAGCTGGTGCGTCGCCAGGTCGACCTCCTGGTCGCGGGCGCCCACGGCGGCCAGCGTCACGGCGTACGTCGTGACGAGGAGGGCGGCGCGCAGGGTGAGGGTCCGGACGACGAGCGGGACGCCCGCGCGGCCGGCGGCGCGGATGCCGGGCAGGTGCGGGCGGAGCGAGGCGCCGTGGCGGCGGGCGGCGCGGACCACGACGAGCACGAACGCCGCGGCCATGGCGACCTGCGCGAGGACCGAGCCGAGGGCCGAGCCCGCGATCCCCAGGCCCGCGGGGTAGACCAGGAGCAGGTTGAGCACGACGTTGAGCGCGTTGCCGGCCACCGCGACCACGAGCGGGGTGCGGGTGTCCTGGAGGCCGCGGAGCACACCGGTCGCGGCGAGCACGAGCAACAGCGGCACCACACCCAGGAACGCGATGCGCAGGTACGTCGCCGCCGGGCCGGACACCTCCTCCGAGGCGCCGAAGAGGTGCACGAGCGGCTCGGTGAGGAGCACGCCGGCGACCGTGACGACGGTCCCGATGGCGAGCGCGAGCCAGAGGCCGTCGACCCCCTGCGCCATCGCGCCGCGCAGGTCGCCCGCGCCGAGACGGCGGGCGACGCTGCCGGTGGTGCCGTAGGCGAGGAAGACGCACAGCCCGACCACGGTCTGGAGGACCACGGCGGCGATGCCGAGACCGGCGAGGGGCGCGGTGCCGAGGTGGCCGACGATCGCGGCGTCGGCGAGCAGGAACAGGGGCTCGGAGATCAGGGCCAGGAACGCCGGGACGGCCAGCCGGAGGATCTCGCGGTCCCGGGCGTCCCTCATGCGCTGCACGTAGTCATGGTAATGAGCATCGGCGTGTCCTGCTTCCTACATGACTAGTTATCAACATCTGTGGACAAGCCTGGGAAAACCAGCCGCGACCACGGTATGTCGACAAACCGGCAGTTGACCGCGAGGTGACCACCGGGTGAACGAGAAATCCGGCCCGGGAATTTCCGATCCACACCTGTGAGCGAGCATCCTCGCAGGTCAGCGCGTTGTCGCGCGCGTGGAGGCCGGACCTGTCCACAGCGCCCTCCCCAACCTGTGCACATCTGTCGGCGTGTCCTCCACGACCCGTCCGCCGGTTATCCCCAACCGGGTGGAGAGGGTGTGGATACGGGGCTGTCGCCGACCCACCCGGGCCACGTAGCGTCTCCGCGTTGGCCGGCATCGCGGTCCGGATGTCGGTGGTCTTCCCTAGCCTCGGCGGCGGTCGGCAGTGGGTCGAGACGGGTGCGATCAGAGGAGGCCACAGGTGAGCGTCACCGACCAGGACGCGCGGGTTCCCGAGCCGCCGTACGACGACTGGGGCGACGGCCCGGTGTCCTACGCGCCCGGCGAGCGGCCCTCGACCCCGGGCGACCGGACGCCGCCGCAGGACATGGCGGCCGAGCAGTCCGTGCTCGGCTCGATGCTGATCTCCAAGGACGCGATCGCCGACGTCACCGAGACGATCCGCGGCGTCGACTTCTACCGCCCCGCGCACGAGACGATCTACGACGCGGTCCTCGACCTGTACGGCCGCGGTGAGCCGGTCGACATGGTGACCGTCGCCGCCGAGCTCCAGCGTCGGGGCGAGCTCCAGCGCATCGGCGGGGCGCCGTACCTCCACACGCTCTCGGCGAACGTGCCGATCGCCGCCAACGCCGGCTACTACGCCGAGATCGTCCGCGAGAAGGCGATCCTGCGGCGGCTGGTCGACGCCGGCACCAAGATCGTGCAGATCGGCTACGCCGGCGAGGGCCAGGTCGACGACATCGTCGACGAGGCGCAGGCCGAGGTCTACAAGATCACCGACAAGCGCTCGTCGGAGGACTACGCGCCGCTGAGCGACATCATGGACGGCGTCCTCGACGAGATCGAGGCGATCTCCAACCGGGAGGCCGGCCTGTACGGCGTCCCGACCGGCTTCGCCGACCTCGACGACCTCACCAACGGCCTGCACGCCGGCCAGATGATCATCGTCGCGGCGCGTCCCGCCATGGGCAAGGCGCTCGCGCTCGACACCCCGCTCCCCACCCCGACGGGGTGGACGACGATGGGTGAGGTCCAGGTCGGCGACCTGCTGTACGACGCGGACGGACTGCCGACGCGCGTCGTCGCAGCGACCGAGGTGATGACCGGTCGACCCTGCTACGAGGTCGAGTTCTCGGACGGGTCGCGGATCGTCGCCGACGCCCAGCACCAGTGGCTGACCGAGACCCGCGCCGCCCGCAAGTCGAAGTGGGCCGCTGACCACCAGTACAACCGCGCCCGCAACCAGCGCATCGCCGCCTCGGTCGTGACGACCGAGGAGATCGCCGCGACGGTGCGGGTCAACGCGGACGAGCGGGCCAACCACGCGGTGCTCAACGCCGGCGCTCTCGCCGCGCCGGACGCAGCGCTGCCGATCCCGCCGTACGCACTGGGCGCCTGGCTGGGCGACGGGCACAGCGCGTCAGCGCGGATCACCTGCGAGACCGACGAGATCCCGATGTACCTCGAGGGTCTCGGTCTCCGGGTCGAGCACAGGGGCGCGATGCTCTACAGCGTGAAGCTGCCCGAGGGCGACCGGCGGGGTTCGTTCCAGGGACTGCTCCGCGAGCTCGGCGTGCTGAACGGCAAGCACATCCCCACCGCCTACCTGCGGGCCTCTGAGCAGCAGCGTCGCGAGCTGCTCGCCGGCCTGATGGACACCGACGGCACCGTCGTGAGGGGGGTCGGCTCGTGCCAGTTCGCGGTCACGAGCAAGCGGCTCGCTGACGACGTCCACGAGCTGGTCGTCAGCCTCGGCTACAAGTGCGGCCGCACGACGAAGGCGGTCCAGGGTCGATCCGAGGCGACGTCGACCTGCTACATCCTGAACTTCTCCGCGACCGACGACGTGTTCCGGCTCGAGCGCAAGCACCTGCTCCACAAGGAGGAGCGCCCGCAGACCACCTCGCGCATCGGCCGTCGCTACATCACGGCGGTGCGGCCGATCGAGAGCGTCCCGGTCCGCTGTGTCCAGGTCGACAACGACGACCACCTGTACCTCGCCGGCGAGTCGATGATCCCGACCCACAACTCGACACTGGCCCTCGACTTCTGCCGTGCCGCCTCGATCGCGAACAACCTCACCAGCGCGTTCTTCAGCCTGGAGATGACGCGCTCGGAGATCACGATGCGCCTGCTCTCGGCCGAGGCCAAGGTGCCGCTCAACCACATCCGCAACGGCAACATGAACGACGACGACTGGGCCAAGCTCGCGCGCAAGATGGGCGAGGTCAGCTCGGCGCCGATGTTCATCGACGACTCGCCGAACATGACGATGATGGAGATCCGCGCGAAGGCCCGGCGCCTGAAGCAGAAGCACGACCTGCGGATCATGATCATCGACTACCTCCAGCTGATGAGCTCGGGCAAGAAGGTCGAGTCCCGCCAGCTCGAGGTCTCGGAGTTCTCCCGGCAGATCAAGCTGCTCGCCAAGGAGCTCGAGATCCCGATCATCGCGCTCTCCCAGCTCAACCGTGGTCCCGAGCAGCGCGGCGACAAGCGCCCGATGATGTCCGATCTGCGCGAGTCCGGCTCGATCGAGCAGGACGCCGACATGGTCGTCCTCCTCCACCGCGACGACGTCTACGAGAAGGAGTCGACCCGTCCCGGCGAGGCCGACCTGATCGTCGCCAAGCACCGCAACGGACCCACCCGCGACATCACCGTCGCCTTCCAGGGCCACTACTCCCGCTTCGTCGACATGGCGCACTGATGCGCGCTTGATCGACGTGACGGAGCAGGAGAAAGGTGCCAGTAATGCGAGATAAACCGCCAGTTGCAGGTGCACCGCTTCAGTGAGCGAGATGACGCCGTGCGAGCACGCCCGCGACTCGCTGTGGCGCACCGTGCGGCTGGGCCGCCTTCCCACGTCGGCGGGCAACCGCTTCCTGGCGAACCTGACGGCTGTCGCGAGCCTTCAGGTCCCGGTGGTGGGGGCGCGCGAGCGTAGAATGTCACCTAACAGTGAGGGCTCTGCCCGAACTTGTGTCCGGAACAGAGCCCACCTGCTTGCTAGTCACTCGCAGGGTAGACATCAGTTGGACACCGCTCAACCGCCAGAAGCCAGATCGACGTCAGTGGACGTTGCCGCCGACCAACGGGTTCAGATCCAACTACGACGGTCAGAATTTGCTGCTGAGTTAGCGAAGTTGCCGGCGTCCGTTCGGAGGCGCTACGGCATCACCACCCCGGTTCTGGTCGTCCTCGACGGATTGGTTGCGTTCTGTTGGCCGGTTCTGGACGAATCTGACAACCGTGGTTGGCTCGACAAGGTCGAGGACGTCGCCGACATGGTCTTGGACGGCTACGACCTGAGCGAAGGCGACATCGATGCCTTCATCGCCGACCTCGCGGAGATCGACGTCGCGACATATGTCGAGACACTTCCGACAGAAAACTTCCGCCGATTCTTCCAGAGGCTGGTTGGCGCGGCCGCGTACCACCGGCTCAGTGCTGCATTCACGAAGGACTCGGCTCCCGTGGTAACCGTCTCTCGTATCGCTCTGAGCGCCGTTGCGCCGTACATCGTGGCCTGGGACGACCTCACTGCCGAACTCAGTGAGACGCAGTTGTCGGCGTTCAAGGACATCGCTGAGAGTCGGGGAGCGATGCTTCCGATGATGGCGGCCCTCTTCCGCCTGCTCGACTCGACGGTCGTGCACCTGGACATACCTGAGACGTGGAGCGGGCGCGCGACGCTGACCAGGGTCGGCGAGGACGAGATGGATCTACTCCGTGCTGAGATGCGCGAACTGACGGCCGGCCGTTCCCGTGAGGCCGTCAAGGACCTCAGCGCCACACTCAGTCGTAAGCTCGCCGGCGCGAAGGATGCCCTGGCGCACTCGTCGGACTCAGTCTCCCAAGCAGCCAATTCACTGATCGAACTCGTCGACAGGCTGCTTCGAGTCTTCACCGACGACGAAGTGCTCGAGTGGCTAGACGCTAACTATCCGAGCCTGCCGGAGACGACCTACGTTGATGGCCACGGACGAGTCCGCCCGAGCAAGCGTGGTCAAGCCCTCTGCCTCGTCCACGCGGGCGAGCCGGCCGGCACGGCGGCCGACATGAACATCGTCGCCGCGATCGCACTGACCCGAACCCGCCGGAACTTGCAGCAACTGAAGCACGCCGACGAAGGCACGGCCGCGGAGAAGGCTCGCGTTGTCTCCTGCATGCAGGAGATCGAGTCGTTCCTCTTCCCCTTGACGGGATTCACCTGGGCGACGGTCTCCGACGAGGCACTCGATCGAATTCGGTACCGCCTTATCCCGAAGCGAGATCGCGCCGATGCGGTCCGTTCCCAGCCGGCATAGCGGCTGACTCGGCAGTCATTCGGTGCCTATACGGACCTGACCCGCCGCGCTGCGTACGCGGCAGGCCAGGAGGCCGTGTTGCCGACGCGGCGGGCCAGGAGCCCAGGGGGTTGAGGTGCCTATGCCAGGGCGCGTGCCGGGTGCTCCAGCACGCTGACCAGTGCAGCGAGCCACTTCGCTGCAAGGACCCCGTCGACGGGTCGGTGATCGACCGAGAGAGTGACGGTCATGACCTTCCCGGGAACGACCGTGCCGGCCTCGACGACGGGCTCGTCCCGGACGGCGCCGACTGCCAAGATCGCGGCCTGCGGAGGGTTGATGATGGCCGCGAACTCTTCGACACCGAACATGCCGAGGTTGGTCACTGCGATCGACCCGCCTTCGAGCTCGTCCTGCTTCAGCTTGCCGTCCCGAGCACGCTCAGCGAGGTCACGGACCGACGCGGACAGGGCCGACACGGGCAGAGAACTCACGTCGCGAACGACCGGCGTCATCAGCCCGCGTTCGGTCGCGACCGCGACAGCAATGTCGACGGACGAGTACTGGCGAACTGCATCCGCCGTCCAGGTCACATTCATCTCCGGAACGCGGACGTGAGCCGCAGCGACCGCCTTGACGACCAGGTCGTTGACTGACACCCGTGTGGTCTCGTCGTTGATCTCGGCGCGCAGAGCCAACAGAGCCTCAGCTCGAACCGTGGCACGCAGGTAGAAGTGCGGAGCCTGCTGCTTGCTCTCGGTGAGTCGCCGTGCGGTCGCAACCCGGATGCGGGAGTGAGGGATCTCCTCGTAGGCGGCCGCTGCACCGGTGACCGCCGGTGCCTTCGCAGCCGGCGGGGTTGCCTTTGCGGGCTCCGGTTCGGCGGCGGGCGTCGTGCGGTTCGCCAGGGCAACTTCCACGTCGCGGCGAAGAATCCGTCCGCGCGGACCGGTGCCGGCGATCTCTTCGATGGACAGTCCGGCGTCCTTGGCGATCTTGCGGGCCAACGGGCTCGACCAAACTCGGTCTGGAGCCGCCCCATCTGGCCGAGGCTGGAGGGGTGCCGGAGCGGAGGAAACCTCGGCCAGCGGGGCGGCGGACTCGGGATCCTGCGGCGCAGGATCGGGAACGGCGCGGCGCTCAGGCACCACGACGTCGGTTACCGGTGCGACGCCCAAGGACGTCAGGAGCGCGTCGAGGTCGTCAACGGTCTCGCCCGGGTCGCCCAGGACTGCGATCGGGTCACCGACCTCGACCAGCGCACCTGCCGGGACGAGGTACTTGAGGATTCGCCCGGCGGACTCGGCCTCGACGTCAACGGCGGCCTTCTCGGTCTCGACTGTCGCGATCGCGTCGGACTCCCCGAAGTCGGCGGCCTCCTTGACCAGCCAGTCCGACAGCACGGCCTCAGTGGAGTCAGCGGCGACGCCAGGCATTCGCATGACCTGCGCCATGTCAGTACCTCGCGATCTCGGCGAGTGCCGCCGAGACCTCGGCGGCTTGGGCGATCGCGGCGCGCTCGAGCACCTTGCTGATCGACGGCGACGCCTCGCCTCCGGTCACGCGCCACACGGGGGCGTCGAGCAGGTCGAAGAACCGGCGGTGGATCTCGTCAGCTAGCCAGCCGCCGTAAGAGGTGCCGATGGCACCCTGCTCGGCGATCAGGAGCTTGTTGGTCTTCTTGAGGCTCTCTTCGATGGTGTCCCAGTCGATGCTGGCGCGGTCGAGCCAGCGCAGGTCGATCACCTCGGCGTCCACGTCGCTCTGCCCCTCAACGGCCTCCATCACGTACGGCGTCATCGCGAGGTAGGTCAGGACGGTCAGGTCGGAGCCACTGCGTCGGACGGCTGCCTTGCCGACGGGAAGGCAGTAGTCCCAGTCGTCGACCGGGCCGGGACCGGAGGAGTTGTAGAGGTCGACGTGCTCGAGAACGACCACGGGGTCCTGCAGTCGCAAGGCGGTGTTCATCAGGCCCACGTAGTCGAAGGGGTTGCTCGGGGCCACGATCCGCCAACCGGGGGAAGTGGCGAACACGCCGGCGGGGTCCATCGAGTGCTGGGAGCCGTAGCCGGTGCCCATCGCGACCTTGCTGCGAAGAACGAGCGGCATTGAGCCGTTCCCGCCGTACATGTGTCGGGCCTTCGCGATCTGGTTGAAGACCTGGTCGGCGGCGACCCACATGAAGTCGGCGTACATGAACTCGACGACGGGGGTGAACCGTCCGTCCTGGGCGATGCCGCCGGCGAGGCCGGCGAACGCGTTCTCGCTGATGGGCGTTCCGCGAACCCGCTCGGGGAAGCGGTCCCGTAGGCCGCGGGTAGCGCCGTTCGTGCCCCCGTTGAGTTGGTGGACGTCCTCGCCCATGACGACGATGCCGGGGTCGGTCTCCATCCGGCGACCCATCGTGGAGGCGACCGCGTCGATGAACTTGGTGTCCTGGACGGCGATCGACACCTCGTCCGTGATGACCGGGGCGCTGTCGAGCTCGGACAGGTCGCCGCGGATCCCGACGTCGGCGAAGGCGGTGTCGGGCCACTCGGACGGCTTGATGCGCCGCTGGCCGGGCTTCCCGTCCGGGTCGGGCTCGAGGATGACGGAGCCGAGCTCCTCCATGACAGCCTTGGCCTGGGAGACAGCCTGCTGGGTCTCCTCCTCGCTCATGATGCCGAGGCGCACCAACTGCGCGGCGGTCTGCTTCAGCGGGTCGCGATCACGCCACTCCCGCTCCTCGTCCTTGCTGCGGTAGCCGAACGCGCTACCGGCGAACCCGCCGTTCTGGTGGAAGTAGCGGTAGGTGTCGACCTCGACGACGGACGGGCCGTCGCCACGCCGCATGTGCGCGACCGCCTCGGTCATCGCGAGGTAGACGGCCAGCGGGTTCATGCCGTCGACCTTCCAGGAGGCGATAGCGAACCCGAGACCGCGGGCTGACAGGCGTGGTTCGGCAGTCGATTCCTCGACCGTGGTGGAGACGGCGTACCGGTTGTTCTCGATGAAGAAGCACACCGGAAGGTCCCAGGCCGCCGCGAGGTTCATCGTCTCCAGCGTCGAGCCGATGTTCACGGCGCCGTCACCGAAGTAGCTGACCGCGACGTTGTCCTTGTAGGCGTGCATGTGTGCCCACGCGTACCCAGCGGCCTGCGGGACACCGCCGCCGACGATGGCGTTGGTACCGATTGCGCCGGCTTCCTGCCACTGCAGGTGCATCGACCCGCCGCGGCCATGGGACCAGCCGCGGTCGAGGCCGGCGATCTCGGCGAGAGTGCGCAGCAGAACCTCGCGCATCTCCTCGCTCGGGGCCGCGAGCGGGTCGAGACCCTTCGGCTCGATGTGGTGCAGCGCCTTGGCCAGGAACTGGTGGTGGCCGCGGTGCGAGCCGTTGATGGAGTCCAGGCTGTTCAGCGCCAGGACGGAGCCGACGGCGCCGCCTTCCTGGCCGATGCTCGAGTGCGCCGGACCGTGGATCAGGCCCGCTCCTGCGAGGTCGAGGACGTACTGCTCGAAGCTGCGGATCCACACCAGTTGGGCGTAGATCGTGCGCAGCAGTTCGGGGTCGGCGGCGTCCCAGTCAGCGTCGGTCGCGGCGACCTCCACCCAGGGGGAGGCGGGCTGAAGGGGGTTGTGCTCGGGCATGCGGCTCTCCTTTGGCTTCGGCCGCACCATGACACGAATTGGATCCAAACTCTAGACCAGATGAGGTAGACAACGCTGAGACCTTCGTGGTTGCCTCCCATTTGGGATCCAATCAGGAGGTGTACGGCGAATGGCGATGCCCGGGCTGCGGCGCTTCGACCACATCGGTTTCACCGTGCCCGACATCGACGAGGCCCACGAGTTCCTGGTCGACGTGCTCGGCTGCGAGTACCTCTACACACTGGGCCCGTACGAGGCCGAGGACGACTGGATGGAGACCCACCTCAACGTCCACCGCGACACCCGCATGTTCAACCGGTGGTTTCGCTGCGGTGAGCAGGCCGTCTTCGAGGTGTTTCACTACGAGTCGCCTGACCAGCGCAACATGATCGCCCGCAACAGCGACGTCGGCGGGCACCACATCGGCCTGTACGTCGATGACATCGACGTGGCGGTGGACCACCTTCGGTCACGCGGCGTCCGCGTGTTCGAGGGCCCCACTGCGAGCAAGGGTGCAGCTGCGGGCAACAGGTGGATCTACTTCCTCAGCCCGTGGGGGATGCAGTTCGAGCTCGTTTGCTACCCGAACGGGAAGGCGTGGGACAACGAGCACCCGCGCGACCCCGGCGGCGAGAGGATGGGCGCGTGACGAACCCCGACATCTCGACCACCGACGAGCCCACCGACACCGGCGGTGCTGCATCCGCTCGCGTCGCGGGCTACCTGCGCGACCTGATCTTGCGTGACGTCCTCAAGCCGGGCGACCGCATCCGCCAGGAGGACATCGCCGACCGGCTTGGTGCGAGCCGTCTGCCGGTACGCGAGGCCCTGCGGATGCTCGAGGCCGAAGGTCTGACTGAGCACGAGCCACACAAGGGTGCCCGGGTGCCTCGTCTGTCTATGCACGAGGTCGACGTCATCTACCGGATGAGGGAACGCCTCGAACCGATCGCGCTGGCCGTGAGCCTTCCGCAGTTGGTGCAGGAAGACCTCGACCGGCTGGAGGAGATCCAGCAGCAGATCGAGCAGAACACCGATCTCGACAGGTTCCTCGAGCTCGACCGCACGTTCCACCTCGGCACGTACGCCGGCTGCCAGGTCGACCCGCTTAACGCGATCGTCACCCGACTGTGGAACTCGACCCAGCACTACCGCCGCGCGTTCGTCTCGCTCGGTGGCCAGGGCCGCATGTGGGTCGTGAACGCCGAGCACCGACTGCTGCTCGACGCCATCGTGCGACGCGACTCCGTTGACGCTGAGCGCTTCCTGGAAGGCCACATCCGACGGACCCGCATCGAGCTGAGCCACCACCCGGCTCTCTTCGACACCAACTGACCCAGCGAAAGGCACCACCAGTGTTCGAGCATCCCCTAGTTAGGCGACCAGACACAGCCGTCGTGAGGCGGCGACATCTCAGCGTCAGCGCCGCGATACCTCAGGTCAGTAAGGCTGTGGAGGAACGACACGAGGATGTCAGTAGTGACAGTTCATGACGCCAGCACTGACAACAACATGACGTGCGACAACTGATGCGCGCTTGATCGACGCCTGACCTATCGGACGCCTTCGTCAGCAAGGTGATCAGGCCTCTCTCGTGATCTGCTCCTCCGTCAAGGGCCAGTGCCAGTGCCCATGGCACGCAGCACGCGCCGGCGCACACGACCTGTCTTTGCGGCTCGTTGACGGCTTGTACGGCAGCGGCTGGGCCGGCGAGGCGTTCCTACGCCTTGGTCGAGTCGGCGGTCTCGGCCGTACTCAGTCCGGGTTGGAGATCCCGGCCGACGCGGTCTGGGCTACGCCTGCCGTAGGTCGTCTGATCGCTGCCGAGATGGCGGGTGACGCGGGCAACGCCTTTGCCGTCCGCGTCCAGGTTGGGCACGTGCGTCGAGACCCTGTCGGGGTAGCCCCGCCCCGTCTCGTCCTCGTGATGCCCGGCGGCAGAGTCCAGAAGAGTTCAGACTCCGGGGACCAGGGGCTCGCCCAGAGCCTCTGCTGAACCCGGCACGCCACACCCGAACAGGGCGCGCAGTTCGGGAGTCAGATTCGACGCCCGTGACCTCCGCTCAGGCCCAGGTCAGGTGCGCCCGCCGCAGAAGAGTGGGCCGCAGGCGGCGCCAGATCTCCCGAGCGCCTAGCGTCAGGTCGGCGAGCGTCAGGAGGGTGCCGGCTACCTCGAGGATCTCTCCGTCGCTCTCTTCGAGACCGCCCGGTCGACCGGGTCGCGCAGGCAGACGAACAGCCGGAGGTCGGGGTAGGCGTTGGCGACGCGGTCGGCCGAGCCGAGGAAGTTCGTGGGCGTCTCGGCGCCGACGGTGCGCCAGTAGTTCGGTGCGAACTCGCCGACGGCGCGGGTTGCAGGAGTGGTGCGGAACTGCCGCTCGTACCAGTCGAGCCCGCGTGCCCAGGCGGCGCGCTGGTCGAAGAAGTGCAGCTCCTTCTTGCGGCCCGTGCCCACCTCCGGGTGCTGGGCGACCGCCGGGGCGAGCCAGGTGGTGCCGCACTTCTGGGCGCCGATGCGGAGGAAGGTCGGCGCCGGCATGCGCTGCAGACTAGCGAGCGGACGGAACGCCGGTCGCGGTGGCGCTCGACGAGGAGCTACTCCTTCGCGGTCAGCCAGCGCCGCGGCCAACCCACGAGCGTCTCCAGCGGGCCGCGCCGCCCGACGGCCGCGTAGACCGCGCCGATCGCCAGCAGCACCGCGACGTGCGTGAGGTAGGCGCCGGGGTCGTCGGGCGGCCAGACGTCCGGCGTTCGCAGGACCACGTGCAGCGAGTAGAGCGTCAGCGTCATCGCGCCGGCGCCGAAGACGATCGCGAGCGCGACCACGCCGGGGCGCGGGAGCAGCCGTTCCAGCAGCAGGCAGGCGCCGACGACGGCGAGCGCGCTGCCGATGGTCTGGGCGAGGTCGAACGGCGTCGCGCTGTGTGGCGCCACGACGAGCAGCCAGGACCAGTCGCCGTCGGCGGGGGTGGTGCCGTACATGCCGGTCGCGTTCTCCGACGCGACCACCGGGTCGACCAGCACGCGCGACACCTGGGTCACCACGATCGCGACGCCGAGCCCGCCGAGGGTGAGGATGCCCAGCAGGTGCGGGTCGCGCAGGTTCGCCCGGCCGAGCGCGAGGCCGGCGAGGAGGTAGGCCAGCCACGGGACGACGGGGTAGTAGCCGGTGAACAGCAGCTCGCTCAGCAGCTGCCCGGGGTCCGCGAGCTGGTCGAAGGTCGGGCTGGCGAAGCCACGCTCGGGCAGATGGGGACGGACGACGTGCGACAGCGCCGGAGCGGCCAGCACCCAGCACCCGCAGAGGATTCCGAGCGTCCGCGCGCGCAGGAACACGAACGGCAGGCCGAGCAGGAACAGCAGCCCGTAGTAGGTGAGGATCACCGCCAGCCCGCTGCCCAGCCCGCCGAGCCACAGGCCGAGGAGCGCGATCAGCAGGGCGCGTACGGCGATCGCGGCGAGGCTCCGCGGGCCACGGTCGCTCCTGGTCATCAGCGCCAGGCTCACGCCGGCGAGCACGGCGAACAGCGCCGACGACCGTCCGCCGGCGAGCCACTGGCCGACGGTCAGGTCGCCCGCGGGGGTGCGCTCGTCGACGATGTGGGTGGCCACCATGCCGAGCAGGGCAAGGCACCGGGCGACGTCGAGGCCGACCAGCCGGTCCTTCGCCGGCCCCACTAGAGGCGGGCCTCCAGCACGGCGAGGTCACGCTCGGCGTACCCCCGATGGAGGTACTCCTCGACCAGGATCTTCTCGAGCACCGTACCGACCCGGTAGGACCGGGACTCCGGGTAGCCCGGCTCGGTGACCGGCTCGGTCATCTGGTCGAGGTCGGCATCGGACAGGGCGCCGATGACGCGACGCACGACGGCCATCCGCTCGGCGCGGACCGCGAGCACCTCGTCCAGCGTGGGCCGCAGGGTGCGGTCGTTCGGGACGCCGGGGATGTCGCCCATCTCGTCGTGCGGCAGGCCGAGCGGGCTGAACGGGCGCGGGTCACCCCCGATGACCCGCAGCACCCAGGCGTCCGTGGCCATCACCAGGTGGCGCAGCGACTCGATGAAGGACCACTCCTCCTCGACCCGCTCGTGGAGGAGCTCCGCGGGCAGCGCGCGGGCGCGCTCGACGGTCGCGGCCCAGCGGCGCTCGGTCATCGCCCATCCGGCGCGGAACCCGTCGGCGTCCTGCGGGTGGATGAGGTGCCGCTCGGGGTCGCGGCGGTTGAGCTCGGCCTCGAGCAGCGGGTGGATGTCGACGCCGTTGACGACGACGTTGCGCAGCTCCGCGTCGATGTCGACGTTCTCGAACCAGCCGCCGCGCACGACGACGTCGCGGGCGTAGACGTTGCGGAACCACTCGCCTCGGATCTCGCTCACGGGCGCCACTCCTCGTCGTCGTGGGCGAACACGACGCGCCGCGGGGCGAAGGACAGCAGTCGTGCCATCCAGCCCGTGGGGTCGTCGGTGCTCCAGTCGTCGGCGTGCTCGCGCGCCTGGCCGGCGAGCACCACCGAGCCGTCGGCGCACTCGACGACGAGCGACTGGTGGCCGTCGACGTGGCCGGGTGTCGGGACCACGTGCAGACCGGGCAGCGGCTCGGACTCACCGTCGAGGAGCTCGTAGCGGACACCGTCGAGGAGGTGCTCGACGGTGTAGCCGCCCGCCTGCGCGGTCGCCAGCTCGTCGCGCTGGCAGAGGACCGGAGTCGTCCCCAGCAAGGGGTTGCCGCCGCAGTGGTCGAAGTGCAGGTGGCAGTTGGCGACCAGCGTCAGGTCGCCGAGGCGTACGCCGGCCGTGGCGAGCGCGTCGCGCAGGTCGATGCGCCGGGGCTGGTACCAGGCCTCGGTGCCGTCGTTGCCCCGGCCCATGCCGGTGTCGAGCAGCACCAGCCCGGCGTCGTGGCGGACGAGGTAGCCGTTCACGACCTCGCCGCCCGGCGCGCCACCGGTCTCCTCGGCCGGCCGCGTGAAGGTGCCGAGCGGGATCCGCCGCACGTCCTCGATGCGCACACCGCCCACCCTAAGGAGTGCTGCCTCCTAGGGTGGACCGGTGACCGAGATCGCCGTCCGGCCCTACGACCCCGCCGACCGCGAGGAGCTGGGCGGCGGGTTCGGCCTCGCGGGCTGCGGTGCGCCCGGCGGCGAGGCGTGGGGACACGCGCGGTCGCTCGCCGACGTCTACCTGACGCCGTACCTGGACCTCGAGCCGGAGTCGGCCTTCGTGGTCACCGCCGACGGCCGGCCCGCGGGCTACCTCGTCGGCTGCGTCGACGACGCCGCGTTCCCCAGCGAGGACGACCGCACGCGGGAGGCGATCCGCCGGCACCACCTCTACTGGCGCCCGGGACCGCTGCGGTTCTTCCTCCGGGCCCGGCGCGACGCCCGGAGGTGGGACGAGGTCGCCGGCGAGCTGAGCGACCCGCGCTGGCCCTCGCACCTGCACGTCGACGTGGAGCCGGTCGTCCGCGGGACCGGCGCGGCCGCGCAGCTGATGGCACTGTGGTGCGACCGGCTCCGGGCCGTGGGGTCGCCGGGCTGCTACCTGCACACCTCGGCCGAGAACACCCGGGGCATCGCCTACTTCGAGCGGATGGGCTTCACGAGGCACGGCCCGAGCCCGCCGGTGCCGGGCCTGCGGTTCGAGGGCCGGCCGATGCACCAGCAGACGATGGTCTGGACCGCGCAGCCCTAGTGCCGCTCCTCGAGCCCGACCGCGTCGCGCAGCTTGCGGACGGACTCCTCGAGGTGTGGGTCGTCCTGCGCGCGTGAGGACATCAGGTCCGAGAGGGCCTCGGCGATGACGTTGAGCTTCTCCTGCGCGGCCTCCTGGGCCCGGCGGCCGGAGTTCTCGAGCAGCGCGAGCAGCAGGAGCGTGATCACGCTGGCGACCGTGTGGATCGCGACCTGCCAGGACTTGGCGCTCGACCAGAGCGGGAAGCTCACGGCCCACACGACGACCAGGGCGGTGCACAGGAGGAAGAACGGCGCGCGGCTGACCCAGTCGTACACCGCCTCGACGAACCGCTCGAAAGGCCCCCGGGCGTCGGGCTTCTCGCGGGACTCCGCCGCGTCGCTGCGCTGCTCCATGCGCGCACCCTACGGGCGCGCGCGTGGATCCGCTCGGCGACTCGGCGACGCTAGGGCAGCGGGTCGGTCTCCGGCGCCGGGTCGCCGCTGGGCACGACCTCGGGCTCGGGCTGGGGTTCCTCGGGTGTCGTCGTCATCTCAGTGCTCCTCCGATTCGAAGTCGGACGGCTCGTCCGCGATCATGTAGTTCGGGTCCGCCTTGATCGCCTCGACGGTCCGGCGCAGCCAGTCCTCGTCCGTCGTCTCGATGTCGCGCTCGGAGAGCTGCTCCACCAGATAGCTGTGCAGGTCGGTCGTCGTGTGGGCGTCGTTGGCGACCGAGGTCGCGTCGACGGCTGCCTGGAGGTCGGAGTTGTGCCTGGCCATGCCGGGCCGTACCCGGTCACGGCAGCTTCAACTCACGCGTCAGGAGTCGAAGCCGAGGCCGACCCGGTCGAGGCTGCGGAGGAACAGGTTGCGCCGGCCCTGCCGGTGGTCGGCCCGGTCGAGCGACCAGCGGGTGAGCCCGATGCCGAGGTCGGCGACCGGGGACGGCGGGAACGGGACCGGTTTGCGCCGCACCATCTCCAGCCCGGTGCGCTCGGTGGTCAGGCCGGACAGCCGGTCGAGCATCACCTCCGCGGCGAACCGGGTGGCGCCGACCCCCAGCCCGGTGAAGCCTGCGGCGTAGGCGATCCGGCCGTGCGATGCGAGTCCGTGGAAGGCGGCGAACCGGGTGGAGGTGTCGATCGCGCCGGCCCACCGGTGGCTGAACCGGACGCCCGCCAGCTGCGGGAAGACCGTGAGGAAGTGCGAGGCGAGGCGTCGGTACGTCGCCGGCCGCTCCTCGTGCTCGTCGCGGACCCGGCGCCGGTGGATGGCGTCGTACCCGCCCCAGAGGATCCGGTTGTCGGCCGTGAGCCGGGAGTAGTGGAACTGGTTGGCCAGGTCGGCGAGTCCCTGCCGGTGCGCCCAGCCGATGGAGGCGAGCCGCTCGTCGGTGAGTGGCTCGGTCATCAGCACGTAGTCGTAGACGGGCACGGTCAGCAGCCGGGTCCGGCGCAGCAGCGACGGGAAGACGTTGGTCGCGAGCACCACCCGGTCGCTGGTCACCGTGCCGCCCGCCGTCCGCACCCGCACCGGTCCCGGGGATGGCGTGTCCAGCCCGGTGACGCGGGTCCGCTCGTGCACCTCGACGCCGAGCTCGGCCGCCGCCCGGGCCAGCTCGCGGGCCAGCTTGGCCGGGTGCACGAGCGCGCAGTCCTCCCGGTCCCAGACGCCCCCGAGGAGGACCGGGCTGTCGATCTCCCGGCGGACGGCCGCGGCATCGAGGAAGCCGGGCTGGTCCCGGATCCAGTCGACCTGGTGCTCCTCCACCGCCACCGTGATCGCCCCGGTGCGCTCGTACTCCGCGTCGAGCCCGAGCTCGGTGACGTCCTTCTCGAACGCGTCCAGGTTCTCCCGGCCGAGCCGCTCGAGCAGGTCGTACTCCTCGGGCCAGCGGCGCCGTCCGTTCTCCTCGCCGTGGGTGATGCTGGCCTCGCAGAACCCGCCGTTGCGGCCCGACGCCGCCCACCCGACGGTCTCCGCCTCCAGCAGCACCACCCGTGCGCCGGGGTTGCGGCGCTTGGCGAGCACCGCGGTCCACAGCCCACAGTAGCCACCGCCCACCACGGTCAGGTCTGCGGCGGCGTCGCCCGCGAGTGGGGGGTACGCCGTGGCGGGCGCGTCCTCCAGCCAGAACACCGCGCGCCGGCTGCCCTCCAGGGCGGCGTCGACCGCCGCCGCGGGCGGGGCGAGCCGCTCGTAGACGGTGCGGTGAGCCGGGCTAGGACTCGGCATGCACGTCGCCGGCCTTGAGCGCGTCGTCGAGGATGGCCAGGCCCTCGCGGGCCTCCTCGTCGCTCATCGTGCACGGCGGCACGAAGTGGATCCGGTTGGTGTTGGAGAACGGCAGCACGCCCGCGGCCCGGCACGCCGCGACGACGTCGTTGAGCCCGGCGGGCGGCATGAGCGCCTTGGTCTCCTGGGAGGTCACCAGGTCGACCGCCCAGAACGCGCCGACACCGCGGACCTCGCCGACGCACGCGTGGCGCTCCGCGATCTCGCGCAGGCCCGGACCGAGGATCTCGCGGCCGAGCCGCTCGGCATTCTCGACGATGCCCTCGTCGCGCATCGTGTTGATGGTCGCGACGGCGGCCGCGGTCGCGAGCGGGTGGCCGGAGTAGGTGAGGCCGCCGGGGTAGGGGCGGTGGGCGAAGGTCTCGGCGATGGGCTCGCTGATGATGACGCCGCCCAGCGGGACGTAGCCGGAGTTCACGCCCTTGGCGAAGGTGATCAGGTCCGGGGTGACGCCGTACAGGTCGAGCGCCAGCCAGGTGCCGGCGCGGCCGAAGCCGGCCATCACCTCGTCGAGGATCATCACGATGCCGTGCCGGTCGCACAGCTCGCGGACGCCGGCGAGGTAGCCCGGCGGCGGCGGGAAGATGCCGGCGGTGCCCGGGATCGTCTCGAGGATGATCGCCGCGATCGTGTCGGGGCCCTCGGCCTCGATCGTGCGCGCCAGGTGGGCCAGCGCGCGCTCGGTCTCCTCGGCCTCGGTGGTCGCGTGGAACTCTGAGCGGTAGAGGAACGGCCCGAAGAAGTGCACGGTGCCGGCGGTCGCGGTGTCGTTGGCCCAGCGGCGCGGGTCGCCGGTCATGTTGATCGCGGTCTGGGTGCCGCCGTGGTAGCTGCGGTAGGTCGACAGCACCTTGAACCGGCCGGTGTGCAGACGGGCCATGCGGACGGCGTGCTCGTTGGCGTCGGCGCCGCCGTTGGTGAAGAAGGTCTTCTCGAAGCCGTCCGGGGCGAGCTCGCTGATCAGCCGCGCGGCCTCGGAGCGCTGGTCGTTGGCGAACTGCGGCGCGATCGTGCAGAGCCGGTCCGCCTGCTCCTTGATCGCGGCGACCACGCGCGGGTGCTGGTGGCCGATGTTGGTGAAGACCAGCTGGCTGGAGAAGTCCAGGTAGCGGCGGTCCTCGTCGTCCCACACGTAGGAGCCGCGGGCCGCGGTGATCACCATCGGGGTGATCTCGGCCTGGGCGGACCAGGAATGGAAGACGTGCTTGCGGTCCAGCTCGTAGGCGGTGCTCATCGTCGTACCTCCGTCGTCCGTGCGGCTCAGTGGTTCTTCGGGAAGGCCAGCTCGAGGCCCCCGGCGGTCGCGGGGTCGGGCCAGCGGGTGGTGACGACCTTGCCACGGGTGAAGAAATGCAGGCCCTCGGTGCCGTGGGCATGCGTGTCGCCGAAGAGGGAGGCCTTCCAGCCGCCGAAGGAGTAGTAGGCCATCGGCACCGGGATCGGCACGTTGACGCCGACCATGCCGACCTGCACGTCGGTCTCGAACGCGCGGGCGGCCCCGCCGTTGCTGGTGAAGATCGCTACGCCGTTGCCGTACCGGTTGCGGTTGACCAGGTCCAGCGCGTCGGCGTAGGTGTCCGCACGGACGACGCTCAGCACCGGTCCGAAGATCTCGTCGGTGTAGACGCTCATGTCCGGGCGGACGTGGTCGAACAGCGTCGGGCCGAGCCAGAAGCCGTCGCTCGCGCCGTCGGCGTCGACGGTGCGCCCGTCGACCACGAGCGTCGCGCCCTCGGACTCGCCGGCGTCGACGTACGACGCCACCTTGTCGCGGTGCTGCCGCGTGACCAGAGGGCCCATGTCCGTGTTGCGGGTCCCGTCGCCGATCTTCAGCGTGGCGGTGCGCTCGACGATCTTCTCGACGAGTGCGTCGCCGGTGTCGCCGACCGCGACCACGACGCTGATCGCCATGCAGCGCTCGCCGGCCGAGCCGTAGCCCGCGCTGACCGCGGCGTCGGCGGCCAGGTCGAGGTCGGCGTCGGGCAGGACGACCATGTGGTTCTTGGCGCCGCCGAGGGCCTGGACGCGCTTGCCGGCCCGGCTGGCGCGCTCGTAGACGTACTCGGCGATCGGGGTCGACCCGACGAAGCTGATCGCCGCGACGTCGGGGTGGTCGAGCAGGCCGTCGACGGCGACCTTGTCGCCCTGGAGCACGGTGAAGACGCCGTCGGGGAGGCCGGCCTCCTTCCAGAGCTCGGCCATCCAGATCGACGCGGACGGGTCCTTCTCGCTGGGCTTCAGCACGACCGCGTTCCCGGCGGCGATCGCGATGGGGAAGAACCACATCGGGACCATCGCGGGGAAGTTGAACGGGCTGATGATGCCCACCACGCCGAGCGGCTGGCGGAGGCTCTTCACGTCGACGCCGTTCGAGACCTGCGGGGAGTTGCCGCCCTTGAGCAGGTGGGGGATGCCGCAGGCGAACTCCACGACCTCCTGGCCGCGGGCCACCTCGCCGAGGGCGTCGGAGTGCACCTTGCCGTGCTCGGCGGTGATGATCGCGGCCAGCTCCTCCTTGCGCTCGTTGAGCAGCTCGCGGAAGCGGAAGACCACCTGGGTGCGCGCGCTGACCGACGCGGCGGCCCAGTCCGTGCTCGCCTTCTTGGCCGAGGCCACCGCGGCCTCGACCTCCCCCGGTCCGGCGAAGGCCACCCGGCCGGTCACCTGACCGGTGGCGGGGTTGGCCACGTCGCCCGCGCGCTCGCTGCTGCCCGGGTGCGCCCGGCCGTCGATCCAGTGGGGGATGGTCTCCATGCCGCCATCGTGTCGCCGCCCTCCCGGCCTGGCGAGGGACGATCTGTCCCCAGTCGGCCGCCGAGTGCGACACTGTGTCCGTGCCGGTGACCGTCCGCGAAGCGCTCGCGCTCCCCGCCCTCGCGGCGGGCGACCCGGTCGTGCTCGGCGGCGAGTCCGGCCTGGACGCGGTGCTCCGCTGGGTGCACGTGTCCGAGGTGCGCGACGTCGGCGCCGTGCTCGCCGGCGACGAGCTGGTGCTCACGACCGGCCTCGGCATGGCGGCCTCGGCGGACGCGGCCGACGACTTCGTCCGGCAGCTCGTCGAGGTCGGCGCCGCGGGACTGGTCATCGAGCTCGGCGCGGCGTACCCCTCGGTGCCGGAGCCGGCGCTGCGGCGGGCCCGGGCGGCCGGGCTGCCGCTGGTCGCGCTGAACCGGCCGGTGCGGTTCGTCGACGTGACCGAGGAGGTGCACCGCGCGATCGTCGCGGAGCAGTTCGAGGAGGTGCGGTTCGCCGGCGACGTGCACGAGACGTTCACCGCGCTCGGGCTCGAGCGCGCGCCGATGGGGCGGCTGGTCGAGGCCGCGGCCGACCTGGCCGGCGGCTCGGTGGTGCTGGAGGACCTGGCCCGCCGGGTGCTGGTGCCGGTGGCGCGCGACGAGCCGGTCGAGCGGCTGCTGACGGACTGGGAGCGGCGCTCGCGGCTGACGCCGTTCCTCCGGGCCTCGGGCGTCGGCGGCCCGGAGGGCTGGCTGACCACGCCGGTCGGCATCCAGGGCGGTGCGTGGGGGCGGCTGGTGCTGCCGCGGGCCGGCGCCCGGGGGCGACTGGTGCTGGAGCGTGCGGCGCAGGCGCTCGAGCTGGGCCGGATGATCGAGCGCGACGAGACCTCGATCCAGCTGCGGGTGCACGGCGGCTTCCTGCTCGACCTGCTCGACGGCCGGGTCGGCAGCGAGCCGGTCGCCGCCGCGCGGCTGCGCGCCCTCGGCGTCCCCGGGTCGGCCTCGTACGTCGGGGCGGTGGCCCGGCTGCGCTCCGAGGGGCCGGTCGACCGGCTGGTGGCGGCGCTCGGTGCGGTCCCCGGCCTGGTCGGTGTGCTCGACGCGGTCCACGTCGGGCTGCTCGTCCCCGCGTCGAGCGACCTCGACGCGGTGGCCCGGTCGCTCGGCCAGGACGCGGTCCTGGCCGCGGGGCACGTGGTGGCCGGCGTACTCCCGGCGGCGAACTCGCTGCGCTCGGCCCGCGTCGTCGCCGACGTCGCGGCCACGCTGCCGGCGCTCGACGGGTGCGTGCGGCAGGCCGACATCCGGCTGCCCGGGCTGCTGATGTCGCTGCGCGAGGACGCGCGGCTCCAGGAGTTCGCCGAGGCCGAGCTCGGCGCCCTGCTCGAGCACGAGGCCCGGCACGGCGGCGGGCTGGTCGACCTGCTGCGCCAGTTCCTCGCGGTCGGCGGCAACAAGACCGAGCTGGCCCGGGTCGCCCACCGCAACCGGACCTCGCTCTACCCCGCGCTGCGTCGCCTCGAGGACCTCGTCGGCCACCCGCTCGACGACCCCACCTCGCGGCTCTCGCTCGGGGTGGCGCTGCTGGCCCACGACCAGGCCCGCCAGCTGTAACGCGGGGTTAGGACATCTGGTCACCCCGTTCGAACGGGATCAAAGACGTCCTAACCCCGCGTTACAAGTGGCGGCGGCGCGACTACTCCGACGCCGCCATGGTCGCGCCGAGGCCGATCATCATCACGCCGCCGGCGACGCCGAGGCGGTCGAGACGGTGGGGGCGGCGGGCGAACCAGTCGCGGGCCCTGCTGGCGGCCAGGGCCCAGGCGCCGTCGGAGACGACGGCCATCGCGCCGAAGACGACGCCGAGCAGGGCGAGCTGGGCGCCGGGGTGGCCGGCGGGCTCGTTGACGAACTGCGGCAGGAACGCCACGAAGAACACGATGGTCTTCGGGTTGGTGAGCCCGACGGTGAAGCCGATCCGCAGCGAGCGCGAGGCGGGCGCCGGGACCACGTGCTGGCCCTCGACGGCCACCAGTGCGGCGCGGGCGTCGGCGCGGTGGCGGATGGCCTGGACACCGAGCCAGACGACGTACGCCGCACCCGCGACCTTGAGCACGGTGTAGGCCTCCGCGCTCGCGGCGACGACGGCGCCGAGGCCGACGGCGACGAGCAGCACCTGCGTGGTGATGCCGAGCGCGTTGCCGACCACCGAGAGCAGGGCGTCGCGACGGCCGACGGTGAGGGCGCGACCGATCGTGAACAGCAGGCTCGGCCCCGGCACCTGGATGAAGAGGGCGCTCGCGATCACGAAGGCGAGCCACTGGCTGGTCGTCGGCACGCAGGCCATTGTGGAGGGTCCGGGCCGCCGGTGCCCGAGGTTTGTCGTGGAGGATGTGCGCCATGGGTTCGGGACATGCGCACGGGGCGCACCGCGCGCACCGGGCCGACGGGGACGGGTTCGAGGTGGCCCGCGGGCCGCGGGCGGTGCTGCTGGCCTGCCTGGCGCTGGCCGCGGTCGTCACGGTCGCGGCCGTCGTGTGGCTGTGGCCCGACGGCGCCGAGGTCGACCGGATCAAGGACGAGGTCAGCTTCGCGGCCGACGGCGTGACGTTCCCGAACGCGGTCGTGCAGCAGGTCGCCGGCGACGGCGCGGTCGAGGTCATCGTGCAGGAGGGCACGGGGAAGGGCGACCAGGTCACCGTCCGGGTCCCACCCCAGGTCGTCGACGCCGGGCTCCGGGAGGGCGACGAGGTCAAGCTCCAGCGCATCCCCGCGACCGAGGGGACCGAGCTCCAGTACAGCTTCTTCGAGACCGTCCGCTCGACGCCGCTGCTGGTGATGACGCTCGCGTTCGTGGTGCTCGTGCTGCTGGTCGCACGGTGGCGGGGGCTCTTCGCCCTGCTCGGGCTGGTGTTCAGCGGCGTCGTCATCTGGAAGTTCCTGCTGCCGGCGCTGCTCACCGGCGCGCCCGCGCTGGCCGTCGGCCTGGCCGGGTCGGCGCTGATCATGTATGTCGTCCTCTACACGACCCACGGCTTCTCACTGCGCACGTCGACCGCGCTCGCCGGCACGCTGGTGGGCGTCCTGGTGACGGCGGCGCTGGGGACGGTCGGCGCCGCGACGACCCGGGCGACCGGCGTCACCGACAACGGCTCGATCCTCCAGTCGCTGGCGGGCGACCTGAGCTTCCAGGGCCTGTTCACCTGCGCGATCGTCATCGCCGGCCTCGGCGTGCTCAACGACGTCACGATCACCCAGTCCTCGGCGGTGTGGGAGATCCGCGGGGCCGGCCCCGCCCTCGGCCGCCGGCAGGTGTTCACGAGCGGCATGCGGATCGGCCGCGACCACATCGCCTCGACCATCTACACGATCGTGTTCGCCTACGCCGGCACCGCACTCGCCGTCCTGCTGATCCTCCAGCTCTACGGCCTGCCCTTCTCGGTCCTCCTCACGACCGAGGACGTCACCGAGGAGATCGTGCGGACGCTCGCCAGCAGCATCGGCCTGGTGCTGGCGGTGCCGCTGACGACGGGCATCGCCGCCCTCGTCGTCCCCGGTCCTTCATCTGAATAAGGATCCTTTATCCTGGTCAGCATGAGCCTGACCGAGCGCGAGAACGAGATCGTGGCGCTGCTGCGCCGCGACCCGTTGATGGGCTCGGCGGCGATCGCCGACGCCCTCGGCACCACGCGCGCCGCGGTCAACGTGCACCTGTCGAACCTGGGCAAGAAGGGCGTGATCCTCGGCCGCGGCTACGTGCTCAGCGAGCAGCCGTCGGTCGTGGTGATCGGCGGCGCCAACATGGACGTCAAGGCCCGGAGCAGCGCGACCGCGGTCCCGGCGACCAGCAACCCCGGAACCGGCTCCATGGCCGTCGGCGGGGTCGGCCGCAACATCGCCGAGAACCTCGCCCGCCTCGGCACCCGCACCCACCTGGTCGCGTCGATCGGCAGCGACGGCCTCGGCGACCAGGTGCTCGCGGCGACCTCCGGCGCCGGCGTCCACGTCGAGCACGTACGCCGCAGCGCCCGGTCGACCGGCACCTACACGGCCGTCCTCGACGCCGACGGCGAGCTCGTCGTGGCGGTCGCCGACATGGCCGCGACCGACGAGCTGTCGACCGAGCAGGTCAACGCCGCGCGGGACCTGGTCGCCGCGGCGGCGCTCGTCGTGCTGGACGGCAACCTCGCCCCGGAGACGATCGGCTTCGCGCTCGACCTCGCGGCCGCCGCCGGCACCCGGGTGGTGCTCGAGCCGGTCAGCGTGCCCAAGGCCGCCGCCCGCGCCCACCTCGTCGCCCCCGAGCGGCCGATCCACGCGATCACCCCGAACCGCGACGAGCTCGGGGCGCTCACCGGCCTGCCGACCCGCACCGCCCGCCAGGTCGAGAAGGCTGCGAACGCCCTGCACGAGCGAGGTGTCGAGCTCGTGTGGGTGCGCCTGGGCCCCGACGGCTCGCTCCTCAGCACGCGCGAGGAGAAGACCCCGCTGCCGTCGCTCGCGGCCGAGGTCGTCGACGTCACCGGCGCCGGCGACGCGATGCTCGCCGGCTTCTGCCACGCGCTGCTCGCCGGCGCCGGCACGACCGAGGCGGCGGCGTACGGCCACGCGGCCGCCGCCCTCACCATCGCCAGCCCGCACACGGTGCGGCCCGACCTCACCGACCGACTCGTCAGGAGCCTCCTGTGACCCACCCCCTCCTCACCGTGACCGACGAGGTCGCCAGCGCGCTCGCCGAGGGCGCGCCCGTCGTGGCGCTGGAGAGCACGATCATCAGCCACGGCATGCCCTACCCCCAGAACGTCGCGATGGCGATCGAGGTCGAGGGGATCATCCGCGAGCACGGCGCGGTGCCGGCGACGATCGCGGTGCTCGACGGCCGGCCCCGCATCGGCCTGTCGGCCGACGACCTCGAGCTGCTCGCCAGCCACGAGGACGTCACCAAGGTCAGCGTCCGCGACCTGCCGGTCGTGATGGCGCGCGGCGCCCACGGCGCGACCACCGTGGCCTCGACCATGCGGCTGGCCGCGCTGGCCGGCATCCGGGTCTTCGTCACCGGCGGGCTCGGGGGCGTGCACCGCGGCGCCCAGCAGACCTTCGACGTCTCCGCCGACCTGACCGAGCTCGGCCAGACCGACGTGGCGGTCGTGAGCGCCGGGGTGAAGTCGATCCTCGACATCGGGCTCACCCTGGAGACCCTGGAGACGCTGGGCGTCCCGGTGGTCGTGCTCGGCAGCGACGAGTTCCCGTCGTTCTACTCCCGCTCCAGCGGCCACGCGGCGCCCAACCGGGTCGACTCCGCAGCCGAGATCGCCGCGCTCATGGACGCCAAGTGGCGCCTGGGCCTGGGCGGCGGTGTCGTCGTGGCCAACCCGATCCCGGCCGAGGACGAGATCCCGGCCGACGAGATCGGTGTCATCATCGAGCAGGCGCTGGCCGACATGGACCGGCTCGGCGTCCGCGGCAAGGACGCGACGCCGTACCTCCTCGGCCGGATCGTCGAGATCACCGGCGGCGCCTCCCTCACGGCCAACATCGCGCTGGTGCGGAACAATGCGCGCCTGGGTGCTGCCATTGCGCGGGAGTTCGCCCGACCCTCCCGGTGACGCCACCGGCCGTTCACCGGCCACACCCACCGTGAAGGCATGCGCGTCGCGATCGTGACCGAGTCCTTCCTGCCGCAGGTGAACGGCGTCTCCAACACGGTGCGCCATGTCGTCGAGGAGCTCACCGACACCGGCCACGAGGCCGTCGTCGTGGCCCCCGGCCCCGGACCCCACCACTACCGGGGCGTGCCCGTGGTCCGGGTCCGCTCCGTCGGCCTGCCGGGCTACAGGTCCTTCCCGGTGGGGCTCCCCGACGGCGCACTCGCGCGCACGCTCGACCGCTTCGGCCCCGACCTGGTCCACCTGGCCTCGCCGATCGCGCTCGGCGCCGTCGGCCTCCGGGCCGCCCGCCGCTACGAGCTGCCGACGCTCGCCGTCTACCAGACCGACGTCGCCGGCTTCGCGCGCCGATACGGCGCCGGCGCCGACCTCGTGGCCGACCTGGTGGCCGACCAGGTCGTGGACCGGTGGGTCGGACGCCTGCACAAGCGGGTGGACCGGACGCTGGTGCCGTCGTCGGCCTCGCTCGACCAGGTCGCCGCGCTCGGCGTGGGCAACCTGCACCTCTGGCGGCGCGGCATCGACCTCGACCTCTTCGACCCGAGCCGTCGCAGCGCGGCGATCAACGCGCACTGGACCTGCGGCCGCAAGGTCGCGGTCGGGTACGTCGGCCGGCTGGCCCACGAGAAGCAGGTCCACCGGCTCGCGGCGCTGGCGAGCCTGCCGGACGTCCAGCTGGTCGTGATCGGCGACGGCCCGGCTCGCGCCGAGCTCGAGCAGCGGCTGCCGACGGCTCACTTCACCGGCCTGCTGCGCGGCCACAAGCTGGCGGCGGCGTTCGCCTCGCTCGACGTGTTCGTGCACACCGGCGACGCGGAGACCTTCTGCCAGACGGTCCAGGAGGCCCAGGCCAGCGGCGTCCCGGTGGTCGCGCCGGCCTCGGGCGGACCGCTCGACCTGGTCGACCCGGGCCGGACCGGGCTGCTCTTCGACCCCTCCGACCTCGGCACGCTGCGCGACCAGGTGGCCGCGCTCGTCGACGAGCCGGACCTCCGCGCGACCCTCGCCGGCCACGGCTGCGCGGCCGTGTCCGGCCGGGGCTGGGCGGGGGTGGTCGCCGAGCTGGTCGACGTCCACTACCGCGCGGTGACTGCCGCTTGATGCGGACGTTCCTCACCGCCACCGGTGTGGTCGCGGCCTCGGTCGCCGCGTCGGCGTACGCACTGCGCCACCAGGCCGCGATCGCCCGCGCCCGGATCGGCAAGCCGCTCGGCGAGGAGGCGCTCCGGATCGACAAGACCTACAAGTCGTCCTACGGCGACCCGGTCGACCTGCTGCTGGTCGGGGACTCGATCGCGGCCGGGCTGGGCGCCGAGCGCCCCCGGGACACCCTCGGCGGCCAGCTCGCCCGCCGGCTCGCGCGGGCCACGCACCGCAGCGTGCGGCTGCGCAGCGTCGCGGTGGTCGGCGCCGAGACCTCCCACCTCCCCGGCCAGCTCGCGAGGCTGCCGCCGGGCTACGTGCCGGACGTCGCGGTCGTGGTGGTCGGCGGCAACGACATCACGCACCGGGTGCGGGTCGCGGACTCGCGGCGCGACCTGGGCGAGGTGGTGCGTCGCCTGCGCGGGCTCGGCGCCGAGGTCGTCGTCGGCACCTGCCCGGACCTCGGGGCGCTCCAGCCGCTGCCGCAGCCGCTGCGCTCCCTCGGCTCCCGGGCGTCGCGCCAGCTCGCGGCCGCCCAGCGCGAGGTCACCACCGAGCACGGCGGCTACGTCGTGGCGCTCGCGCAGGTCGTCGGCCCGTTCTTCATCACCCAGCCCGACGAGATGTTCGCGCTCGACCGGTTCCACCCCTCGGGAGCCGGCTACCGGCGCACCGCGAAGGCGATGCTGCCCAGCGTGCTGTTGGCGCTCGGCCACGCCGAGTCGGTGCCCTTCGGCCACCACCCGCCCGTGGTGACCCGCGAGGGCTCCGCACCCGGACTTCGGCGCTGACGTTCGTGGTTCCGGCGGCGCACTAGGGCAGGCTGAGCCCGTGCACTACATCGGCATCGACCTCGCGTGGGGGACGAAGAGCCCGACCGGGCTGGCGGTCCTCGACGCGGACGGCGCGCTCGTGCACCTCGCCACGGTGCACACCGACGAGGAGATCCGGGACGAGCTGGCGCCGTACGTCGAGGGCGCCTGCCTGGTCGGCATCGACGCGCCGCTGATCGTCACGAACCCGACCGGCTCGCGGGTCGCGGAGCAGGAGCTGAACGCGGACTTCCGCGGCTTCGAGGCCGGCGCGCACCCGTCGAACACCGGCAAGCCGGAGTTCCGCGACGGGACCCGGGGCGCGCGCGTCGCCAAGCTGCTCGGCCTCGACATGAATCCGGCGTCGGGCCGCACGAAGCGGGCGATCGAGGTCTACCCGCACCCCGCGACCATCGTGCTGTTCGGCCTGTCGAAGACGCTGAAGTACAAGGCGAAGCCCGGCCGGACGCTGGACTCGATGCGGGCCGAGCTGCTGCGGCTGATGGGGCACGTCGAGCGGGTCGTGCGCACCGACCGCACCTGGCAGGCGCTGCGCACCCAGGTCGAGACCGCGACCCGCAAGGTCGACCTGCGCGAGGTCGAGGACCAGGTCGACGCGGTGGTATGCGCCTACGTCGCGCTGTTCGCGGACCGCTGGCCCGAGCGGGTGACGACCTACGGCAGCTTCGAGCTCGGCTACATCGTCACGCCGACGCTGCTCGACGCGCACGCCACGATCCGGCAGGCGGTCGAGGAGTACGAGCTGCTGCAGCCCGGCCTGGTCGAGGCGGCCGAGGAGTACGTCGCCACGGTGACCTCGATCCTCGACGAGGCCGGCATCAACTACCTGACGGTCACCGGGCGGGCGAAGAGCGTCGGCTCGTTCGCGGCCAAGGCCTCGCGCACCGTCGACGGCCGCCCGGGCTACACCGACCCCCTGCGCGAGATCACCGACCAGGTCGGCGTCCGCGTGATCACCTACGTGCGCAGCGACGTGGCCGCCGTGGCCGACGTGCTCGGCGCACAGCTGACCGTGATCGACGACCGCGACCTGGGGCAGGAGACCGCGAGCGAGGGCCGGTTCGGCTACGCGAGCCGGCACCTGCTGCTGGCCCGCGAGGGCGGCGTCGCGCAGGTGCAGGTGCGCACGGTGCTCCAGCACGCGTGGGCCGAGTTCGAGCACGACATCCGCTACAAGGGCACGGTGCCCGCCGAGCACGCCCGCGACTTCGACCGCCGGTTCACCCTCGCGGCCGGGCTCCTCGAGCTCGCCGACCAGGAGTTCACGACGATCCGCGAGCGGCTGCGCGGTGGGGCGGTCGCCTCTCCCGTCGCCGCATCCGGCGGCGTGTCGCCCCAGGAGCTGGCGGCGTACCTGGCCGGGCAGTACCCGGACGCCGAGTGGTCGCGCACCGACCACTACGCCTGGATCGCCGGCCTGCTGCCCGAGCTCGGCATCACCACGCTCGCCGAGCTCGGCGACGCCCTCGCCGGCGTGGACTCCGCGGCGATCGCCGCGCGGATGGACTACAAGTACCCGCCCGGCGCCGTGCGCCGTCTCGACGACGCGCTGCTGTCGGCGTTCGGCGAGAGCTACGTCGACCTGCCCGGCAACGCCCACCGCCGCGACGCCCTCCGCACCCGCCTCGCCCGCATGGACGGTGGTTGATCTCGTCGTCCTTCCGTACGGCGCAAGGATGCGCGCGAGTCCTCCGCCGTCAAGGGTTCGCTTCGCCGCTTCGCGCCCTTGACGGCTCCTCCCTCGCGCACAGTTGGCGCCTATCGGAAGGACGCCTACCTGCGGTCCGGCCGGCATGCTCGCGGTGGTTGAGGAGGGCGCTCTGCGCCCGTCTCGAAACCACCCCAGCCTGTGGAACAACCGTGACCCTTTCGTGACCCAGATCCCTGTGAAACAAGGGCTTCTAGGCATTTCGTTGTCGGTGGGCAGTGCTTGAGTAGACCCATGACAGCGATCGCCACACCCCGCCACCGGGTCAGTGTCGCGACCGCGCACGTCCACGCCGAGCTCGACACCGTCGCCGACGCCTCGGTGTGGTCGATGGACGCTGCCGAGACCGCCTCCACCCTGGTCGCACTGCAGCGGGCCGAGGCCCGGATCTTCGAGTTGAAGGCCCGCGTCGCGGCGCACGCCGACGACCTCCACGTCGGCTCCGAGGTCGGTGCCTCCTCGGCGGCGAACTGGCTGGCGCACGAGTCCAAGGCCACCCGGGCCGATGCGCACGACATCGTCCGGCTCGGCCACTCGCTGGAGCAGCACCAGCAGACCCGGTCCGCGCTCGCCGCCGGCCAGGTGCTGGCCGAGCAGGCCCGGGCGATCATCCGCTGGGTCGACCGGCTCCCCGCCGAGGTCGACGCCGAGACCCGCGAGCAGGCGGAGGCGCACCTGCTGGCGCAGGCCCGGCACCACGACGCGAAGGCGCTGAACCGGCTCGGCAAGCACCTGTACGAGGTCGTCGCCCCCGACGAGGCCGATGCCCGGGAGGCCGCCCTGTTGGCCAAGGAGGAGGCCGCCGCGGCGAAGGCGACCCGGCTGTCGATGTGGGACGACGGGCAGGGCCGGACCCACGGCACCTTCACCATCCCCACCCTCGCCGGAGCCGCATTGAGGAAAGCCCTGGCCGCGCTCGCCGCACCCAAGCACCGCGCCGCCGCCGAGGGCCCCGGCCCGGAGCGCCGCCCCACCCCCGAGGCCCTTGGTCAGGCGTTCCGCGAGCTGATCGAGCGCTACCCCACGGACCGGCTCCCCAAGACCGGCGGCGTCAACGCCACCGTCGTGGTCACCATCGACCTCGACGTCCTCACCGGACGCCTGGGGAAGGCCGGGGTCCTCGACACCGGCGAGCGCATCTCACCCGCCCTGGCCCGCCGGCTGGCCTGCGAGGCCGGGGTCATCCCCGTCGTCCTCGGCGGCGCCTCCCAGCCCCTCGACGTCGGCCGCAAGCACCGGCTCTTCACCGACGCCCAGCGCCTCGCCCTACAGGTCCGCGACCGCGGCTGCGCCGCCGAAGGCTGCGACCGCACGGCGGGCCTGCACGCCCATCACAAGCAACGCTGGACCGACGGCGGCACCACCGACCTCGACAACGCCATCTCGCTGTGCCACTGGCACCACAACCGCGCCCACGACACCAACTACCAGACCACCTACCACCCCAACGGCGACGTCAGCTTCCACCGACGCACGTAACGGGAAGTCCGCTCACCCCGACTCCTTCCGCTACATCGGCCCAATGCCCTATGGCAGTTCAGTCGACCGAGTCGGGTCCTCTTCCGCTGTCCGTGTACTTGGTTTCCGTCACCCTCGGCGTGGTGCTGCTCGTTGGCGTTGCCGCGGGCTACACCTGGGCGGTCCACCGCGGGTGCGATCCCGTACCGGTGAGGTCGTGCGGGGGTCTCCTGCGGGACTGGCTCGGGGCCGCTCTTCGACGATGCTCGTGACGGCCGGGCATTGTCCACGGAGATGGCCTCATCTTCAGTCGTGAAGTTGTGAGCGAAGACTTGTCCGCAGCGACCTCAGCACATCGGTGCGGGTTCAGGGATGTTTTCGCCCGCGCCGACAGGTGGCGGAATGTCGCTGCTCGCACGTCGCGCGAGCCGGAGGCCAGGCGCGCGGTGCTGCCGGGCGGCTGCTGTCCGTCTTGCTGGGCGTGCTGGTATGCAGCGACGAGATCTCGGAAGCGAATCCAGGGGGAAGAGGCCATGACCAACCCGCCGGCGAACTGGTACCCGGATCCTCATGATCCCGATCAACTGAGGTACTGGGACGGCCACCAGTGGACCGAACACCGAGCACCGCGGGAGGCCCGCTCCCCGGCACGGACCGCGTCGAGCGCTGCCGAGCCGAGCGTTCCCGCAGCACCTAGCGCCGGCCCGCAGGCTGGGTCGAAGACGAAGGTTCCGCTGTTCGGCGCTCGCAACGTGGCTCGCCAGCAGGCTGACGAGCTCGAGCAGCTGCGGGCCGAGATGCAACGCCTCGGTGTGCTGGACGCTGCTGACCTACAGCGGGAGGCCGAGCGCCTGCGCACCGAGGTGGAAGGGCTGCGGCGGGAGTACGCGGAGCAGCGGTCCCAACTCGAATCGGAGTTGTCGAAGCTCAGGCAGCGAGTGGCGCTCACGCAGGAAGAGGAGATCCTCCAGGAAGTCGGGATCTACACCTACCGGCATCCGCTCAACGACTCCGTGGCGTACAGGGAGCAGTTGAAGGTGCTGCAGGAGCAGATCAAGGCGATGGCCCGCAAGGACGGCGGGGCGATCCAGGCGACCAGCAACTGGCAGGTCAACGGCTCCGCGGCACAGGGCCGCAAGATGGTGAGCGACTTCTCCAAGCTGATGCTCCGCGCCTACAACGCCGAGGCCGACAACCTGTCGCGCGGCATGAAGCCCTACAAGCTCGCGACCGCCGTGGACCGCCTGGAGAAGGTCGCGTTCACGATCGAGCGGCTCGGGAAGACCATGTCGATCCGAGTGGCACCGGAGTATCACCGTCTGCGCATCAAGGAGCCTCAGCGACGCATCAGTTCCGTTCAACTTCGACGTCCATGCACTGTTCTTCGCAGACGACGCCGTCGACATCGAGAGCAAGATGCACGCCCGGCTCGCCGACCGACGTGTCAACCGCGTCAACCTCAGACGTGAGTTCTTCTACGCCACCCCAGCCGAGGCTCGTGACCTGCTCGCCGAGCTCACCGGAGAACTGCTCCAGTTCGACGAACTACCTGAGGCGATCGAGTTCCATCAGGGCGTGTCGGTCACAGATGAGGATGCCGCCGTCATCAAGGCTCCCGCCGGGACCTGACGACGGAGAATGGCGGCGGTAGGACGCTCCCCATCGGACCCATCTGAGGAGCCGGCGCACGGCGGAGAGAACCCGTAGCCCACTTTGGTGGTTTCGACCCCAAGGCGCGTCGGCACCTGACCGAGGCCTGTACACCGGTTCCCATGGCCACCAAGGCGTGGAAGGAAGGCCCCGTTGTGCTTCGGGCAGCCTCCCTCGAGTCCTGGCAGGGCCAAGAGCGGTCTGGGATTCTGACTCTCAGCGGCAGATGTCCCCGCTGCGATGCCGACTTCTCCCAACAGATTCATTCGTCGACAGTGATCGTGACCGCGGCAGCAGACGGTGAGGCCGCGTTCGACGCGGTGACCTACTTCCCATGTGCGTGCGAGGAGGTGCACGCAGGTAGGCCGAAGACCAAGGACAAGGGCTGCGGCGCCTACTGGGTGGCGCAGCCGCGGAAGAACAAGCACAACGATCGGTACCACCTCGAGATCTCCGCGCAACCGGAGCTGAATGCCGCAGCCAAGCTCATCGCGGAAGAGTCGCAGGCGACGGGGAAGGGGCTTCGCACTCTTGCGGAGAAGTGGATTCCAGGGGTCGGTGCCATCGTCGGGATCCTCGGCCTGGCCGGCGTGGTCGTGTCCAAGGACTCGGTGGCCGGCCTGGGTTGGAGTGCCCGGCTGCTCGCATTCTCGCTCGTGGCACTGGCCGTGCTCACGGCCGCCGGTTCGGTCATCCTGGTGTACCGGGCCGCGTTCGGCTGGCCGAAGGAAGTCTCGCTTCGCACCAACGACGACGTCCTCGCCGCAGTAGAGAAGATCAACAGCCGCAACGCTCAGATCGCGCGGAACGTACGGATCGGCGCCGGACTGTCCGTTGCCTCCTTGACCGCCCTGCTCGCCGCGCTCGGGGTCCTGTGGCTTCAGCCGGATCCCGATCGGCCGGTCACAGCCACCTACGACGACGGCGGCAGGGAGATGTCACTGTGCGGAGAGGTGGTGGGGGTGAAGGACGGCCAACTCCAACTCAAGGTCACAGATGGGCCGCGAACGACTACGGAGTCCATCGACATGACCTCGGTGACAGAGCTGGAGCAGAGAGCGAAGTGCTGAGGAGGCGGAGAAGATGTGCGACCTGGTAGGAGGTTCGGTGACATTCACGGGACCTTTCGGTGCTCTCCACGAGCTGCACGACGGCTGGGACCGACTCCGCACCGCTCGTGCGATGTACCTCGAACCACCTCAGATGGGATACCTCGGGCACCTCGAAAGCGAGCGTCCCTTCGACGACCGAGCCCCCGCCGTGGCCCGCGTGCACCATAAGTGGGAACTCGGTGTGCCGGTGGCAGAGCGACTCCAGGCCGAGATGATCCTCCACCAACTGCCGATCCTGGTTGAAGCTGAGCACCGCGTTGGACTCTCGGCTGGCGGAGGACCCGGCGGTGGAGGTGGGATCCCATCCGTGGCCCTCGATCCTGCTGCCCTCGCGGCGGTCGACACAGACGCAGTGAAGGGTTCGGCCCCCGGTCCAAGGGTCGCCGTCATCGACACCGGTGACCTGCTCGGCAAGCCGACGATGTCGGACTTCACTGGCGGCCTTGCCGGCCCCATGCCGGCCGACGATGTCGTGGGTCACGGCACCGCCGTCGCAGAGGTCATCCGTCAGGTCAACACCAACTCAGACGTGAGTGCGCTACGCGCCGTCAACGCACAGAAGGGCGGCAGCTACGAGCTGTTGTGCGCCATGACGTACGCGCTGTGGTCCGGGATGTTCGACGTCGTGAACGTGAGTCTGTCAGCCCAAGGAACCAACACATGCATGACGGTGCTCGGGGGCTCCCTCGATATGGTCCTGGACATCTGCCACAACAACGGAGTGATTCCGCCTCAGATAGTTGCAGCGGCAGGTAACACCACCACAGGTCAGGCGTTCGGGTACCCCGCGAGCCTGCCTGGCAGCACGGTCGTGCAGGCCTGGGACTTCTCCCGCTCTCCAACGACCTACAACGTCGCTGTTCCCTCGACCCATCAGCCAGTGCATGCGACCGGCGGTGACGCCGCGGACACCTTTGGCACCATCACGGATGGCGCAGGGAACGTCGAGCCGATCTACGGCACTTCGTTCGCGGCGGCCGTCGCCACGGCGCTCCTTGTCCCTTGAGGCTGGCGAGGCGTCTTCCAACAACCGAGGCGTTCTCGACGACAGCGGCGGCCGGTGAGGCACCGGCCGCCGCTGATCGTGGGGTGTGTCAGGCCTGCTCGAGGGTGGGGTAGTCGACGTAGCCCTCGGGGCCGCCGCCGTAGTAGGTGGCCTCGTCGCCCTCGTTGAGGTCCGCGCCGACGCGGAACCGCTCCGGCAGGTCGGGGTTGGAGATGAAGGCTCGGGCGAAGGCGACCAGGTCGGTGCGTCCGTCCGCGACGGCCGCGTCGGCGGACTCCCGGCCGTACTCACCGGCGGTGATGATCGTTCCGTCGTATGTGGACCGGGCCAGCGCGGTGGGTCCGCCGACCTCGTCGAGGCCCACCGGCGGGAGGGTCTGCGAGGTCTCGACCACGTGCAGGTAGGCGAGGTCGTAGTTGTTGAGCGACTTCATCGCGTAGCCGAAGGTGTCGGCCGGGTCGTCGTCGCTCATCCCGCCGAACGCGCCGCCGGGCGAGAGCCGCAGGCCCACCCGGCCGGGGCCCCAGACGTCGGTGACGGCGTCGAGCACCTCGAACAGGAACCGGGTGCGCTTCGCCACCGAACCTCCGTACTCGTCGGTGCGCTGGTTGGAGCCGCTCTGCAGGAACTGGTCGATCAGGTAGCCGTTGGCGCCGTGCACCTCGACGCCGTCGAAGCCGGCCGCCTTGGCCTGGTGAGCCGCGAGCCGGAACTCGTGCACGACGCCGGCGATCGAGGCGGTGTCCAGCTCTCGCGGCGTCGGGATCGGCTGCATGCCCTCGGTCGTGAAGATGTCCTCGCCCGGCGCGATCGCGGAGGGCGCGACCGGCGTCTGCCCGTGGACGGCCGGGTGGCTCATCCGGCCGACGTGCCACAGCTGGGCGAAGATGCGGCCACCCTTCGCGTGTACGGCGTCGGTGACCTTGCGCCAGCCCGCGACCTGGGCGTCCGTGTGGATGCCCGGGGTGAACGGGTAGCCCGCCCCGAGCTCACTGACCTGGGTGCCCTCGGTGATGATCAGCCCGGCACCGGCGCGTTGCGCGTAGTACTCCGCGTGGAGGTCGCCCGCGACAGTGTCGAAGGCCCGGGAGCGGGTCATCGGCGCCATCACGATCCGGTTCTGCAGCTCGATCGGTCCCAGCTGGTACGGCTCCAGCAGGCGCATGCGCTACTCCTTCATGTTCGGGGGTCGTGGTTCTGCTCTGCACAACGGTGGAACCCCGGGCGGTCCATCCCGCACAGCCCTGTGGCCGTTCTCACGACCCACGCCGTGGGTTCAGGTTCGGCGGCCCGCCGAGGTGGGCACTCTGGCTCCATGCCGGTGCTCAGCGTGCGAAACGTCGGAAGGTACACGGCCCTCGCGCGCCTGCTGGCCCGGTTCGGGCGCTCCGACCTCATCTCCGGTGCCGGTCTCGACGAGTTCACCTTCGACGAGGACCCACCGATGGGGGACGAGGCCAAGGCTGCGGCGTTCGCCCGCGACCTCGAGGAGCTCGGGCCCACCTTCATCAAGCTCGGGCAGCTGCTCTCGACCCGGTTCGACCTGCTGCCGCCGGCGTACACCACCGCGCTCGCCCGACTGCAGGACGACGCGGAGCCGTTCCCGTTCGCCGATGTCCAGGAGATCGTCGAGTCCGAGCTCGGCGGTCGGCTCCGGCACCTCTTCGCGGAGTTCGAGGAGGAGCCGCTGGCCGCGGCGTCCCTCGGCCAGGTGCACCGCGCCACGCTGCCCAGTGGCCGCGAGGTCGTGGTGAAGATCCAGCGGCCCGACGTCCGCGAGATCGCCCGGGAGGACATGGAGACGCTGGCGCGGCTGGCCGGGCTCGCGGACAAGCACACGTCGGCGGGCAGGACGTACGGGTTCGAGGAGCTGCTCACGCACTTCCGGCGCTCGCTGGCCGGCGAGCTGGACTACCGGCGCGAGGCCCGCAACTTGCTCAGGTTCGGTGACCTGACCGAGCAGTACGACCTGCTCGTGGTCCCGCAGCCCGTGCTCGAGTACAGCACCTCCCGCGTCCTCACCATGGACCGGATCGAGGGGCGCAAGGTCACCGACGTGGGGCCGCTCGGGCTCCTCGACATCGACGCCCGGCCGATCGTGGACCAGCTGTTCAGGTGCTACCTCGAGCTGATGCTCGACCACGGCGTCCTGCACGCGGACCCCCATCCGGGCAACGTGATGATCACCGACGACGGCCGGCTCGCCCTGCTGGACCTGGGCATGGTGAGCTCGGTGTCCCCGCGGCTCCAGGACAAGCTGGTCAAGCTGCTCCTCGCGATCGGGGACGGCGACGGGGAGGAGGTGGCCGCGGTCCTGGCCAGCATGGGTCACCCCTTGGCCGACTACGACGCCGCGGCCTTCCGCGCCAACGTCGCCCACCTCGTCTCCGAGGCTGCCAGCCAGGGACCGGAGCTCCAGGCCGGCAGCGTCCTGGTCGAGCTCAGCCGGATCTCCGGCGCGCACGGGCTACGGCCGCCGGCCGAGATGTCGATGGTCGGCAAGGCGCTGCTCAACCTCGACCAGTCCACCCTGCACCTCGATCCGGACTTCGATCCGGCCGAGGCGATCCGGGACAACCTCTCCCACCTGCTCACCAGCGGGCTCAAGGTCAGCCCGGCCGGAGTCATGGCCGCCGCGATCGAGGCGAAGGAGTTCGCCTCGATGCTGCCCAAGCGCGGCAACCGGATCCTCGAGGATCTCGCCCAGGGCGACTTCAGCATGCGCGTGCGGGCCCTCGACGAGGAGCGGCTCCACACGGTTCTCCACCGGCTCGCGAACCGGCTCACCCTCGGGATCATCATCGCCGCCACCATCCTGGGTGCGGCGATGATGATGCGGGTGCCCAGCGACCACCAGGTGTTCGGCTACCCCGCGATCGCGATGGTGTTCTTCACCTTCGCCGTCCTGGCCGGGGCGGCACTCGCGCTCTGGATCGTGCTCACCGACCGCAAGGTCGCGCAGGCGGCCGGCAGGTCGCCGACGGCCGACTCGTAGGGGTGCGGTCCGGTTTGCCCGCAGGACGGCGCCGCGCGCCCTGAGTACCGTCGGGACCATGACTCCAGCGGACGTCTACCTGGACTTCTTCGAGCGGATCCTCGAGAACGGGACCGCCGTGGTCGGCGGGCTCGATGACGACCAGCTCGCGCACCGGCCGACGCCGGACGCGAACTCGATCGCCTGGCTGGTCTGGCACGCGGCGCGGGTGCAGGACGCGCAGGTCGCCGACGTGGCCGGGACCGAGCAGGTGTGGTTCAGCGAGGGGTGGGTCGACCGGTTCGGTCTCGACCTGGACCCGCAGGACCACGGCTACGGCCACACCAGCGAGCAGGTCGGGAAGGTGCGGGCCAGCGGCGAGCTGCTCGCCGACTACCTGACCGCGGTGCACCGGGCGACCGCCAGCTACCTCGGCACGCTCGGCGAGAGCGACCTCGACCGGATCGTCGATGACCGCTGGGACCCGCCCGTGAGCCTCGGGGTGCGGCTGGTCAGCATCGCGGACGACGACGCCCAGCACGTCGGCCAGGCGGCGTACCTGCGTGGGCTCATCGAGGGCTGACGCGAGAGCCGGCGGACACCGGAGCGGCGGACGGGACGACGCAGCTCGCCGTCACCGGGGCGCCCTCGCAGCACGGCCGGATGTAGCCGCACCGGTCACAGCGCGAGTGCGAGGTCTCCCAGCGCATCGTCGCCCCGCAGCCGTCACACTCCATCGCGTCCATGGCCGCGATCCTGCCAGCGGCGGGCCCGGCAGAGGGGAGGCGCGCCTCACCAGGGCCTCACCAGCCTCTCACCAGGGAGCCGGCACGAAGTCCTTGAGGAAGTGGCCGTAGAGGTCCTCGCCGGCCTCGCCGCGCACGATCGGGTCGTAGACGCGCGCCGCGCCGTCCACCAGGTCGAGCGGCGCGTGCCAGCCCTCGGCCGCGATCCGCAGCTTGTCCTGGTGCGGGCGCTCGTCGGTGATCCAGCCGGTGTCGACGGCGTTCATCAAGATCCCGTCGGTCTCGAACATCTCGGCCGCGCTCGTGCGGGTCAGCATGTTGAGCGAGGCCTTGGCCATGTTGGTGTGCGGGTGGCCGGAGCCCTTGTAGCGGCGGCCGCCGAACTGGCCCTCCATCGCGGACACGTTGACGACGTGGGTACGCCGTGCCGGGGACGCCCGCAGCGACGCCCGCAGCCGGGAGATCAGCAGGAACGGCGCGGTCGCGTTGCAGAGCTGCACCTCGAGCAGCTCGAGGGGATCGACCTCGTCGACCGTCTGGGTCCAGGAGTTCACGGTCTGGAGGTCCGGCAGCAGGCCGCCCGCGTCCACCGCGGTCCCGGCCAGGTGCGCGTCCAGGCTGGCGCTGCCGGCCGTGAGGGCGAGGGCGGTGATCGAGGCCGGCGTGTGCGCCGGGGTCTCGTGGTGGGCGACCGCGTGCTGCCTCAGGGTGCCCGCGATCGCGGCCGGGTGGGCGTCGCTGATCCGGTCGAAGGACACGATCTCCGGCAGGACGACGCCGCTCGGCAGCGGCGCGCGCTCGGCCTCGACCAGCGGGGCGTAGGAGCCCGGCGACCGGCGTACCGTCTGGCAGGCGTTGTTGATGAGGATGTCGAGCGGACCGTCGGCCGCGACCTCGTCGGCGAGCGCGATCACCTGGGTGGGGTCGCGCAGGTCGATGCCGATGATCTTCAGCCGGTCGATCCACTCGGCGCTGTCCTCCAGCTCGGAGAAGCGGCGGACCGCGTCGTGCGGGAAGCGCGTCGTGATCGTCGTGTGGGCGCCGTCGCGCAGCAGGCGCAGCGCGATGTACATGCCGATCTTCGCGCGTCCGCCGGTGAGCAGGGCGCGCCGTCCGGTGAGGTCGGTGCCCTGGCCGCGCTTGGCGTGTGACATCGCGGCGCAGCTCGGGCAGAGCCAGTGGTAGAACGCGTCGACCAGCGTGTAGTCGGTCTTGCAGATGTAGCAGCCGCGCGGGTTGATCAGCTCGCCGGCGTACGCGCCCGGAGCGTTCGACACGAGCGGGATGCCCCGGGTCTCGTCGTCGATGCGCATCGGCGACCCGGTCGCCGTCGCCTCGGTGACCGCCCGGTCGTGGGCCAGCTCGGCCTGCCGCTTGCGCGTGCGCCGCTCGGCCTTCAGCGCCTTGTACATGTGCGAGGCCGCCCGCTTGACCGTCACCAGGTCCGGGTCGTCCTGGTCGAGGTGGTGCAGCTGGCCGAGGACGCGCACGGTCGTGGCCAGGTCGTCGGGGTCGATCACGGGGCGATTCACGCGGAGATGGTAGGTGGCCGGGTGATCCGGTACCGAATGAACGAGGGCACGGCGACCGCCGCGACCATCGTCCCGACGACGACCAGGAGCCCGCCGCCGGCCGCGGCTGCCGCCGTACCGACCATGGCCGCGCTCGCGCCGTGCACCACGTCGGCGATCCGTGGGCCACCCGCGACGACCACGATGAAGATGCCCTGGAGGCGGCCGCGCACGGAGTCGTCCGCGGCGCTCTGGAGCATCGAGGTGCGGAACGCCGCCGAGGCCATGTCGGCCGCGCCGCCGACGACGAGCATGAGGAGCGCGACCAGCAGCATCGCCTGCTGCCAGTGGTCGGCCAGCGCGACCGCGACGCCGAAGCCGGTCATCGCGGCGCCCCAGATGAGGATGCAGACGATGACGGCGTACCCCTGCCGCTCCACCCGCGAGACCCAGCCGGAGAAGATGCCGCCGAGCACCGCGCCAGCGGGGATCGCCGCGAACAGCAGCGCGAAGACCAGGCCGCCCTCGTCGGGGCCGTGGAAGGAGACGTGCGCGATCTCGGGGAACAGCGCCCGCGGCATGCCGAAGATCATCGCGATCAGGTCGACGACGAACGACATCATCAGCACCGGATGGCCGCGGAGGTAGGCGAAGCCCTCGATCACCGAGCGCAGCCCCGGCGTGCCCGTCACCGACTCGACCGGCAGCCGGGGGAGACGGACGACCGCACTCAGCGTCGCGAAGAGCGTGATCGTGTCGATGAGGTAGAGCCAGCCGAAGCCGATCACCGGGATCAGCACGCCGGCGATCAGCGGGCCGCCGATGGCGCCGGCGGTGAACAGCGTCATGTTGAGCGAGTTCGCCGCCGGCAGCAGCTCGGTCGGCAGCAGCTTGGGCAGGATCGCGGACCGGGTCGGCTGGTTGATCGCGAAGAACGCCTGCTGCACCGAGAACAGCCCGAGCAGCAGCCACACGTCGGTGTTGCCCAGCGCCGCCTGCACCCAGAACAGCGCGCTCGTCCCGATCAGCCCGAGCGTCGTGCAGATCAGCAGCGTGCGCCGGTCGAAGTGGTCGGCCAGCGCCCCGCCCCACAGCCCGAAGATCACCAGCGGCACCAGGCCGAACAGCCCGGTCAGGCCGACGTACGCCGACGACCCGGTCATCTGGTAGATCTGGGCCGGCACCGCGACGACCGTGAGCTGGGCGCCGATCACCGTGATGATGTTGGCCAGCCACAGCCGGCGGAAGTGCTCGTTGCGCAACGGGCGGGTGTCCGCCATCAGTCCTCGGAGTCCGCGCACGATCCCCGAACCTAGCCCGGCCGCCCGGTGTTCCCGCCGCCGGGAGGCCGGCTCAGCAGGAGTCGGACTCGCGACGGTCGAGCAGCCGGTCGGCGAGGTAGTCGCACCAATCGCCTGAGTCGACCTCTTCGCCGTCGGACTCGCCGGGGTGCTTGACCCACAGCGTGCCGTCGAACGCGCCGTCGAAGACCAGCCGCGGCTTCTTGCCGAGCCGGGCCCACGTGGGGTTGATGACGTCGTAGCCGTCCGAGCTCGGCGTCGCGCCGTTGCGCGAGGTGTCGACGACGTAGCGCTTGCCCCTGATGCCGAGCTTCCTGAGCCCGCGCAGCATCTCCTGCGCGTAGGCCTTCTCATCGGCGGTCGGGCGGAAGTTGGAGACGTTGGTGCTGATGCCCCGTGCATACCTCACGCCGGCCGCCCGGAGGAAGGTGGGCCGGTCGTCGTACGGGGTCCAGTTGGAGTGTCCGGCGTCGAGGTAGACCCAGGCCCCGGTGTCGCTGAGCCGCTTGCTCGCGAACGCCAGCATGCCCTTCCAGCGGCGGGGCTTCTCCGGGCAGGCCTGCACCGAGCTGCTGAAGAGCGGCAGGGCGTCCGGCTCCAGCACGACCAGCGCCTTGGTGCCCTCGAGTCCGCGCGCCAGCTGCTTGATCCAACCGCGGTACTCGGCGGCTGTCGTGAGCGGGTTGCCGGAGGAGTACATCCCGCAGTCGCGGCCGGGGATGCCGTAGACGGTGAGGACCGGCGTCTTGCGGGCCCGGCGGGCGTCGCCGGTGTACTCCTCGACCTTGGCGCGCACCGCGTGCGTGCCGTATGCCTCCGGGATCACCCAGAACGCCTGCGGAACCTCGCCGATCCGCTCGCGGTAGACGCCGCCCTGCGTGTACGCCGGCATCTTCGGGTCGACGAACAGGCCCCGCGTCTTGCGCGGGTCCGTGCCCTTCTCGACGCCCTTGTCGACGGACGAGTGGTCCGCCGGCTGCTGCGCCGCGCCGGGCGCGACGACACCGATCCCGAGGGCGAGGGCCAGGCCGAGGGCCCGCAGGAACGGACGAGGGAGCACCGGGTCAGGGTACGGGCTGGTCGTCCTCGCGGGGGCCGAAGATGCAGAGCTCGTCGAGCTGCTCCGGCGAGAGCGCCAACCCCCAGGCCTGCATCTGGGTGCGGGACCGGCGGGAGAAGATCCCGCGGAAGAGCTCGTACCCGTCCACCTCCTCCGGGACGCCCGCGGCGCCGAACCGCAGCGGCGCGACGCCGGCGAGCACCGGCTCCCACAGGTGCGGCGCGAGGGCCGGCAGGCCGAGCGCCTCGCGCAGGTCGGCGTGGTGGACCGCGATGTCCCAGACGATCGCGGGCCGCGGATTGTCCACGGTCGAGGCCGCGATCGCGTCCTGGTGGGCCTGCATCTCCGCGACCAGGTCCGGCACCGGGAACCCGACGCGCTCGCTGACGTGCCGCGTGGTCCACTCCGGTCCGGGGGCGCCGTCCATGCGGCCGGTGGCGACGTCCGCCGGCCCGCCGGCCAGGTGCGCCAGCACGTCGTGCACGGTCCACGCCGGCGAGCCCGGCACGGTCCTCGACAGCTCCTCCTCGGAGAGGTCTTCGGCCAGGGTCGACAGGGCCGCGACGTTGTCCCGGTAGAGCGCGCCCCAGTCCGTCCCCGTCATGGCAGGACGCTAGTGCACCGGAGCGACAGGCAGAAGGGATGCCCGGCCGGGTCGACGAGCACGCGTACGTCGTCCTGGGGCTGGTACGCCGCCAGGCTCGCGCCCAGTCCGGTGGCCCGGTGCACGCCGGCCTCGAGGTCGTCGACGGCGATGTCCAGGTGCGACTGCATCTGCTGCACGCCGGGGCCGCTCGGCCAGGTCGGCGGCACGTGCGACTCCTCGAGCTGGAACGACAGCCCCGCCGTACCGTCGGCCGGCTTCAGCACCACCCACTCGGGGCTCTCGCGCACGATCGCCCAGCCGAGCAGGTCCCGGTAGAACGCCGCGAGCCCGCGCGGGTCGGTGGTGCCGAGGACGGTGGAGGACAGTCGGAAGCCGGGCGGCGACATGTCCCACACCGTAGGCAGCCGTGACAATTTCGGGGAGGGTGTCGTATCGGCGCCGGCCCGTTCGTGGAGAGGGTGACGGCCCACCCGGGGCCCACCAGGAGGAGCGAGATGACCCAGTACATGCTGTCCGTGCACCACGTCGAGGGCGAGGAGATGCCGTCGAGCCCGGAGGAGATCCAGCCGATCTTCGAGGCGGTCGAGCGGTTCAACCAGAAGGCGCAGGACGCCGGCATCTGGGTCTTCGCCGGTGGCCTGATGCCCCGCGAGACCGCCACCACCGTCGACAGCACCGGCGGCGAGACCGTCGTGACGGACGGCCCGTTCGCCGAGTCGAAGGAGTGGCTCGGCGGCTTCTGGATCTTCGAGCTGCCCGACCTGGAGGCGGCGCACCGGTGGGCCGCCGAGGGCTCGCAGGCCTGCGCCGGCAAGGTCGAGGTCCGGCCCTTCCAGGGCGAGTGAGCCCCGAGCTCCCACCGGCGCACGCGGCCGTCGAGCGGATCTACCGCGAGGAGTACGGCCGGGTCGTGGCCTCCCTGGTCCGCCGCTTCGGAGACATCGACATCGCCGAGGAGGCGGCCGGTGAGGCGCTGCTCGCCGCCCTGGAGCGGTGGCCCGCCGACGGCGTGCCGCCCAACCCGGGCGGCTGGCTGACCACGACCGCGGGCAACCGGGCCATCGACCGGATCCGCCGTGAGTCGCACCGCGACGCCAAGCACCAGGCGGCACTCATGATCTCCCCGGAGCTCCACGGAGACGACACCCCTCACGAGCCGACCGGCATCGTCGAGGACGACCGGCTCCGGCTGATCTTCACCTGCTGCCACCCGGCCCTCGCCCCCGAGGCCCGCGTGGCCCTGACCCTGCGGCTCCTGGGCGGCCTGACGGTCGCCGAGATCGCGCAGGCCTTCCTCGTGCCCGAGACGACCATGGCCCAGCGCATCACCCGCGCGAAGAAGAAGATCAAGGACGCCCACATCCCGTACCGGGTCCCCGAGGCCGCCGACCTCACCGGCCGGCTGGGCGCCGTGCTCGCGGTGGTCTACCTGGTCCGCGAGTGCCCCGCGACCGGGCGCCCGGGCCAGTACCAGCTGCTCGCCGCGATCAACGCCGTCCACACCGACGCCCCCGATGCGGGCGCGACCGACTGGAGCCAGATCGCCGCTCTCTACGGCCAGCTGTACGCGGTGGCGCCCAGCCCGGTCGTCGCGCTCAACCGCGCGGTCGCGGTGGCCGAGCTCGACGGGCCGGCGGTCGCGCTGGCCGAGGTGGACCGGCTCCCCGAGATCCAGCCGAGCCTGACGACCTACCACGCCTGGCACGCGACGCGCGCCGACCTGCTGCGGCGCCTGGGGCGCAGCGCGGAGGCGCGGGCGGCGTACGACGCGGCGATCGGTGCGACCGACAACCCGGCCGAGCGCGCGTACCTCTCCCGGAGGCGTGGCAGTCTGGCGCCATGACGCCGCTCGCGCTCCCGTCCGCCGCCGACGCGCAGGGCTGGGCGGAGGCCCGGGCCCGCGACGGGCTGGCCGCCGCGCGCGAGCTGGTCGAGGTGCTGCGGTCGGCGCCGCCGGCGACGACCCTCGAGCTGCTGCGGCAGTGGGACGAGGTGTCGCGGCACCTGTCGAACGTCGCGGCCGTGTCGTCGCTGCTCGCCAACGTGCACCCGGACGAGCCGGTGCGGACGACGTGCGAGCAGGCCGAGGTCGAGGTGGACCGGTTCGTCACCGAGCTGCGCCAGGACCGGGCGCTCTACGAGGTGTTCGCGGCCGCGGACCCGGCCGGCCTCGACCCCACCGCGGCGCGACTGCTGACCAAGACCCTCGACGACTTCCGCCGCGCCGGCGTCGACCTCGACGACGAGGCCCGCGCGCGGCTGGCGCGGATCAACGAGCGGCTGACCGAGGTCGGCCAGGACTTCGGCCGCACCGTCCGCGACGACGTCCGCACGGTGCGGGTCACACCGGATCGGCTGGCCGGGATGCCCGAGGACTGGCTGGACGCGCATCCGGCCGGTGAGGACGGGCTCGTCACGGTGACCACCGACTATCCGGACTCGGTGCCGGTCCGGATGTTCGCCCACGACGCCGACGTACGCCGGCAGGTGACGGTGGCCTTCCTCGACCGGGGCTGGCCGGAGAACGAGCCGCGGCTCCACGAGATGTTCGCGCTGCGCCACGAGCTCGCGACGCTGGTCGGCTACGACGACTGGGCGTCCTACGACGCCGACGTGAAGATGATCGGCACCGGCCCGGCGATCCCGGAGTTCATCGACCGGATCGCGGCCGCGGCCGAGGCCCCGATGGCCCGCGACCTGGAGCTGCTGCTGGAGCGCTACCGCCGCGACGTCCCCGGCGCCGCGTCGATCACGACCGCCGACTCCCTCTACTACGAGGAGCTCGTGCGGCAGGAGCGGCACGACGTCGACGCCCAGCAGGTGCGCACCTACTTCGACTTCACCCGCGTGCGTCAGGGCCTCCTGGACGTGACCGCCCGCCTGTTCGGCCTGGAGTACGCCGAGGTGGCGGACGCCCCGGTGTGGCACGACGACGTCACGGCGTACGACGTCCTCCGCGACGGCGAGCGGATCGGCCGGATCTACCTCGACCTCCACCCGCGGGAGGGGAAGTACAAGCACGCGGCGCAGTTCACGCTCGCCGACGGGCTGGCCGGCCGGCAGCTCGCCGAGGGCGTGCTGGTCTGCAACTTCTCGCGCGGCCTCATGGAGCACGACCACGTGGTCACGCTCTTCCACGAGTTCGGCCACCTGGTGCACCACGTGCTCGCGGGTGCAGGGGAGTGGACCCGCTTCGCCGGCGTCGCCACCGAGTGGGACTTCGTCGAGGCGCCGAGCCAGATGCTCGAGGAGTGGGCCTGGGACGCGGACGTGCTCCAGACCTTCGCGGTGTCCTCCTCCGGATCGCCGATCCCCGCCGAGCTGGTGGCGCGGATGCGCGCGGCCGACGACTTCGGCAAGGGCTACCACGCGCGGACGCAGATGTTCTACGCCGCGATGTCCTACTGGTTCCACACCTCCCGGCCGGCCGACCTCACCGCGGAGATGCGCTCGCTGCAGGAGAGGTACGCGCCGTTCCCCTACATCGACGGCACCCACATGTTCGCCAGCTTCGGGCACCTGTCCGGCTACTCGTCGGCGTACTACACCTACATGTGGTCGCTGGTGATCGCGAAGGACCTCTTCTCCGCCTTCGACCCCGCCGACCTGTTCGCGCCCGACGTGGCGGGCCGCTACCGCGACCTGGTCCTCGCCCCCGGTGGTGCTCGCGACGCCGCCGACCTCGTCGCCGAGTTCCTCGGCCGGCCCTACACCTTCGACGCCTACGCGGCGTGGCTGGCGCGGTAGCTGCTCCGCGTGGCGTATCGCGCCTTGCCCACCACCCCATCTCGGCGTACCGTCGCGATATATCGCGAAACAGTTGCGATACTCAGACACCGTGGAGAGGAGTCCTGACATGGGACACCGAGGATTCAGCCGGCAGTGGGCCCAGCACGCCGAGCAGCAGTGGAACCAGCACGGACGACGGGGCGGGCCGTGGGGCGGGCCGTGGGGCGGCCCCGGCTTCGGGCACTCCGGGCCCCCGCCCTGGGTCGCGGGCCTGTTCGGGCTCGCCCAGGGCGACCGCCAGCGCGGGCCGCGGGTCCGCCGCGGCGACGTCCGCTCCGCCATCCTGGACGTGGTCCGCACCGCGACGTCGAACGGTGAGGAGATCAACGGCTACCAGGTCATCCAGCAGATCGCCGACCGCAGCAACGGCGCCTGGCGCCCGAGCCCCGGCTCGGTCTACCCGACCGTCCAGCAGCTCGAGGACGAGGGCCTGGTCCGCACCGTCGAGCAGGGCGGCCGGCGCCACCTCCGCCTGACCGAGGCCGGCGAGCGGTACGTCGAGGAGCACGCCGACGAGCTGAGCGCGGTCTGGACGCCGTTCGAGGCGCCCGAGGCCGACGAGGAGGGCAACGAGCTAGGCGACTTCAAGGGCGAGATCGGTCAGGTCATGGGCGCGGCCTGGCAGATCATCACGTCCGGCAGCGACTCCCAGCGCCGTGCGGCGGTGGACATCCTGGTCGACACGCGGCGGCGCCTCTACGGCGTCCTCGCCGACGGCGACCCCGAGCGGGACACGACCGAGGAGCGGTGACGGAGGGAGCCGTCCTGGTCCAGTCCTGTGCGGTAGTCCAGTGGCGTAGACCAGCACTCGTTTCGGTGGTCGACCCCTCGGCGGCGACCTAACCTGACGGGACCGGGTCAGTGGCGACCGGTAGGAACGATCTCGGGAAGACGTGCTCACCGCCCTATTTCCTGTCAATGCAAGGAGATCGTCATCATGACGACTCGAGATCGGTCCCGAACCCTCCTCGTCGGTGCCGCCGTCGCCGCCCTGCTCGCCCCCCTGGCGATCGTGGCGGCCATGGCCAGCCCCGCGTCGGCTGCTCAGATGAAGCAGCACGAGGTCTACATGTACAAGGTCGAGAAGCACGTCGACCTGGTCGGGGAGTACCCCGAAGGCAACCTGCACGAGCACCTCTACTGCAACCCCGGCGACATCGCCCTTGACGGCATGTGGCGCGTCGACAACGTCGAGCAGGCCAACCCGCCGGAGACCAACGGCGACGAGCGCGACGTGTACTTCACCGCCTCCTACGGCGACGCCGCCGACCGGAGGATGTGGCACTTCCGCGCCCGCAACTACGCCGACGGCATCGCCCAGATCAAGCTGTTCGTCACCTGCATCCGCGGGAACGTCGAGCAGGCGTTCCTGCACTCGCACCAGGTCCGGGTCTCGGCCCAGGGCTCCTTCGACCACGACACGCTGGCCTCGGGCCCGCGCAACTGGAAGCACGAGAACGCCTGCGGAGCGGATGCCTACGCCGTCGCGCCGGGCTTCAACATCACCAGTCACGACTACGACCACAAGGCCCGCATCTTCAAGAGCTGGCCGACCGCGAACAACCGCGGATGGGAGTGGTCCTTCCTCGTCGAGGAGGCCACGTCGGTCGACATCTCGGTGTACCTGCGCTGCCTGCGTACGACGGTGAGCGAGGACGGCAACGGCCCGCACTCGCACACGCTCCCGATGGAGTACCGGCCGGGCTACGCCGGTCAGCAGGAGCTCATGAACGTGCTCCGGACCCAGGAGCGCCGTCTCACCTGTGACGACGGTGCGTCCGGCCAGAACTACCAGATGTACAAGGGCATGGTGGCCGGCTTCTCGGTCACCGACCCGAGCCACGTCTGGTACCTCGGCATGGACCCGCGGCCCAAGCAGCGCGCGTTCAAGTACTGGTGGGACGGCGCCGGCTTCAACGACGTCTACCACACGCTGCTCTGCGTCCGGGCTCGCACGAGCAAGCAGATCGCACCCGTCAGCTGACGGCTGATCACCAGTGAGCTGTCCTGAGCCCGCCCCGTCCCCGGGCGGGCTCAGGGCATTCACGGCCTTCCTGTCACCTCTCGGGCGCAGCTCTCGCACCGCCCGTCGCATCGCCCTGAGCCCCCCGCCGGGCGGGACGTACCGGACAGGAGTACCCCCGCCCGGCGAGGTCTGTGCGGACGGAGGCGACCGGTGGACCGGCCACCGAGACCAAGGTCTACATCGCCCTGCTCGCGTTCCTGCTCAACCTCCTCCGGACCCGGAGGCCCGGTTCGGGCCTGATCCGCGGCGCGGGTCTAGTGTCCTGCCGCCGCAGCGCGATCGGCTGCCCGTCCTTCGGGAAGGGCAGCGAGTGGTTGTTGAGCGGGGCGACGTACGACGGGTCGACCGACCAGTCGAAGTCGAGCAGGAAGTGCTGGAGGAACGCCTTCACCTCGGCGCCGGCGAAGTGCATGCCCAGGCACTTGTGGACGCCGCCGCCGAAGGGCTCCCACGCGTCGCGGTGCGACTTGTCCTCGCGCCGCTCGGCGTTGAACCGCTCGGGGTCGAACGCCTCGGGGTCCGTCCAGTACTCCGGCATCAGGTGGCTGAACTGCGGGGCGACCGTCACGAAGGTGCCCCGCGGGATCCGTACGCCCTCGACCACGGTGTCCTTGACGGTCTTGCGCAGCACGACCGGCACGGGCGCCCGCAGTCGCAGGCACTCCTTCATCACCAGGTCGACGGCCTCCAGCGACTGGAGATCGTCGAGGCCGGGCGTGGGGCCGACGCGGTCCCGGAGCTCCCGTGCCTCCTCTCGACAGCGCTCCCGCCACTCGGGGTGTTGGCCCAGCTTCTCGAGCATCACCGACAGCGTGTACGTCGAGGTGTCGTGGGCGGCCATCATCAAGAGGATCATGTGGTTGACGACGTCCTCGTCGCTGAACCGCTCGCCCTCGTCGGACTCGATGTGGCACAGCACCGAGAGCAGGTCGTCGGTGGCGGTCGCCCGGCGGACCGGATCCGCGCCGCGGTCCGCACGTTCGTCGAGATCCTCACCGACGACCCCCGCAAGGGCCGGGTGGCGATCGTCGAGTCGGTCGCGCTGGACGGCGTCCGACCGAGGCGCGCGGAGCTGATGCGGCTGTTCGCCCACCTGGCGGCCGAGGAGGCCGCCGAGCTCTACCCCGAGCAGGCGTGGACGGCGCAGGAGCGGGAGATGGCCGGCCTGCTGTTCATCGGCGGCGTCGCGCAGCTCGTGACCGGGTGGCTGGACGGCACCCTGGCGGCCACCCCGGACGAGATCGCCGAGGCCGCGACGCACGCGTTCACGGCCATCGCGCACCGCTGAGCGCATCGGAGCCGGACTCGTGGGTAGCCTGCGCACCGTGACGACTCCCTCCTTCGAGCTGGACCCGGACCACCGCGACCTCCGCGACTGGCTGCACGGCTTCGCCGCCGACGTGATCCGCCCGGCCGCCGCCGAGTGGGACGAGAGGGAGGAGTTCCCCTGGCCCGTGGTCGAGGAGGCCGCGAAGGCGGGCATCTACTCCGTCGACTTCATCGTCACCCAGGCCCTGGACGAGACCGGGCTCGGCTTCCCGATCACGATGGAGGAGCTGTTCTGGGGCGACGCCGGCATCGGGCTCTCGATCGTCGGGACGTCGCTGGCCGCGGCCGGGGTCCGCGCGAACGGCACCGACGAGCAGGTGGCGGAGTGGGTGCCGGCGATGTACGGCACGCCGGGCGACCTCAAGCTCGGCGCGTTCTGCTCCTCCGAGCCCGACGCCGGCTCCGACGTCGGCTCGATGCGCACGCGCGCGACCTACGACGAGAAGACCGACGAGTGGGTGCTCACCGGCACCAAGACCTGGGCCACGAACGGCGGCATCGCGGACGTCCACGTCGTCACGGCGGTCGTCGACCCCGAGCTCCGCACCCGCGGCCAGGCCTCGTTCGTCGTGCCGCCCGGCACGAAGGGCCTCAGCCAGGGCCAGAAGTTCCACAAGCACGGCATCCGCGCCTCGCACACCGCCGAGGTCGTCCTCGACCAGGTCCGCGTCCCCGGCCGCTGCCTGCTGGGCGGCAAGGAGAGGCTCGACGCGCGCCTGGCCCGCGCCCGGGAGGGCGGCGGCGCCCGCGGCAACGCGTCCATGGCGACCTTCGAGCGCACCCGGCCCGCGGTCGGCGCGCAGGCCATCGGCATCGCGCGGGCGGCGTACGAGATCGCGCTCGACTACGCCAAGACCCGCGAGCAGTTCGGCAAGCCGATCATCGAGAACCAGGGCATCGCCTTCAAGCTCGCCGACATGGCGACCGCGATCGAGGCCTCGCGCCTGCTGGTGTGGCGGGCGGCGTGGATGGCCCGGCAGGGCAAGGCGTTCGAGAACGCCGAGGGCTCGATGTCGAAGCTGTTCGCCGGCGAGACCGCTGTGAAGGTGACCGGCGAGGCGATGCAGATCCTCGGCGGCAACGGCTTCACCCGCGAGTACCCGGTGGAGCGGATGGCCCGCGACGCGAAGATCTACACGATCTTCGAGGGCACCTCGGAGATCCAGCGGCTGGTCATCGCGCGGTCGGTGTCCGGCGCGCCGATCCGCTGATGTCCGGGTCGAGCGAGATGGCCCGGTTCACCCAGGTGCGGGTGACGTGCATGCCGACCTTCTCGTAGAGGCCGAGGGCGCCGGTGCGGGAGTCGGTGTTGAGCCCGAACGTGGTGCAGCCGTGCTCGCGAGCCGTGGCGAACGCGTCGACGAGCATCGCCTGGGCGATGCCCCGGCCGCGCTGGTCCGTCCGGGTCGCGATGCGGTCGACGTAGCCCATGGTCCCGAACGGGTGGACGTAGCTGACCCCCACGACCGCGCCGGTCGCGTCCGCGACCAGGCGCAGGTGCCACGGCTGGAAGCCGGGCCGCCCGATGGTGCGGGCGGCGAAGTCGTCGAAGGGCTCCCGTGCGCGCTCGGACCACTCGAGGAAGGCGTCCTCGAGCACCACCCAGCAGGCCTCGTGGTCCGCCGGTGTCGCCGCGCGGATCGTGTAGCCGGCCGGGACCTCGCGGTGCGGGACCGCCACCCCTTCGGCCAGCACCAGCTCCCAGCTGGTCCAGCGCACCCCGTAGCCGAGCTCCTCCAGCAGCCGGTCGCCGTCGGAGCCGACCGGCGCGGGCATGCCGACGACCGAGGCGCCGTCCGCCCGGGCGTTGTCCTGCATCCACCGGGCGAGCGCCGTGCCGATGCCGCGGCCCCGGTGGTCGGGGTGCACGGCGGCGTCGCCCCGGGTGTCGCCCATGTACTCGGCGTACGCCACCAGGCGGTCGCCGTCGAGGACGCCGAGGGAGTGGGCGGCGAGGTCGTGCGACGGCCGTTGCCAGTCGGCCACGATGTCGGCCTCCTCGACCGCGACCTCACCGAGGTCGTGCTGCTCCTGGGCGGCCATCACCTCGTAGACGGCGCGGGCGTCGGAGAGCACGAGCGGCCGGTGGGAGAGGCCGTCGGGGAGGGAGAGGTACGTCGACACGGCGTCATCGAAGCACCAAATGGCCGACGGGGCCGCCCGAATATTCGGCGGCCCCGTCGGCTCCTGCTGGTGTTGCTGGTGTTGCTGGGTGGCGTTCGGCCGATCAGGCGTTGCGGATCGCCGAGACGTCGAACTCGAGCTTGACCTTGTCGGAGACGAGCACGCCGCCGGTCTCGAGCGCGGCGTTCCAGGTGACGCCGTAGTCCTTGCGGTTGATGGTGGCGCCACCCTCGAAGCCGATGCGGAGGTTGCCGAACGGGTCCTGGGCCGAGCCGGTGAACTCGAACGGGACGGTGACCGACTTGGTCACGCCGTTGATGGTCAGGTCGCCGGTGACGACCCAGTCCTCGCCGTCGCGCTCGACCTTGGTGGAGGAGAAGGTGATCTCCTTGTTCTCGTCGGCGCTGAAGAAGTCGGCGGACTTCAGGTGGGCGTCGCGGTCGGCCACACCGGTGTCGATGCTCGCGGTCTGGACGGTGAGGTTGACCCGCGAGTTCTCCGGGTTGGCGGCGTCGACGTGGGCGGTGCCGGCGAACTCCTTGAACTGGCCGCGGACGGTCGTGACCATCGCGTGCCGGGCGCTGAAGCCGATGCGCGTGTGGGTCGGGTCGATCGTGTAGTCGCCGGAGATGTCCTCGACGGCGGTGGTGGGGGCGTCGAACTGCTCGTTGGACTCGCGGTTGAAGAACGACATCGAAAGCTCCTGGTCGGGTGTGTGGGGTTGTTGAACCTTTGATCACCTGAACCGGACTGCGGTCCGGTTCATTCCCGGTAGCCAGAAAATGGTCTGGACATGCGTCGACCCCGCGGCACCGGGGCCGGCGGGGTCGGAGCGGGGTCGAGCGGGGCTGCGGAGCTCGTGCGAGGGGCTGGGTCAGGCGGCGTGCGTCGCGTGCGGGGCGTGGGTCTGCGGGGCCACGGTCCACCGGGCCTCGAGGCGCTCTCCGCCGCGTACGTCCGTCACGGCGACCCAGGTCAGCATCAGGCCGGACCGAGTGTTGGTCAGCGAGTTCATTGTCGGACGCCTTTCGTTCACCTTCTGTTCACCTACGGTATCCCACATCCACCGAGACCGCCAAGAAGCCGCCGAAGTGGCGTGACTTCCCCCACTTCGGGCGCTGTCGGGACGCACGCGGGGCCGTCGCGCTCCATTGAGCGTGAATCCTGGATCTCTGCCCGTCTGCGCGAGGTGCGGCGGTCGCGATGGTCCCCCGCAACCTGGCGAAGTCCGTGACCGTGGCGTGAGCGAGCCCACCGCGACCGCGAAGGTGGTGCCTCACCGCACAGCCACTACCGTTGAACGGTGAGCGAGACAGACGAGACCACGGACACCAGCGCGGACACCGTGACCTTCGCCGACCTCGGGCTCGACGCCAAGGTGCTGAAGGCTCTCGACGACGTCGGCTACGAGACGCCGTCGGCCATCCAGGCCGCCACGATCCCGCCGCTGCTCGAGGGCCGCGACGTCGTGGGGCTAGCGCAGACCGGCACCGGCAAGACCGCGGCGTTCGCGCTGCCGATCCTGAGCCGCCTCGACCTCACCCAGAAGTCGCCGCAGGCCCTGGTGTTGGCGCCGACCCGCGAGCTCGCGCTCCAGGTGTGCGAGGCGTTCGAGCGCTACGCCGCGCACATCAAGGGCGTGCACGTCCTGCCCGTCTACGGCGGACAGGGGTACGGCGTGCAGCTCAGCGCGCTGCGCCGCGGCGTGCACGTCGTGGTCGGCACCCCGGGCCGGATCATGGACCACCTCGACAAGGGCACCCTCGACCTGAGCGAGCTGCGGTTCCTCGTGCTCGACGAGGCCGACGAGATGCTCAACATGGGCTTCGCCGAGGACGTCGAGACGATCCTCGCCGACACCCCCGAGGACAAGAACGTCGCGCTGTTCTCGGCGACGATGCCCGCCCAGATCCGCCGGATCTCGAAGAGCTACCTCCGCGATCCGCAGGAGATCACGGTCAAGAACAAGACCGCGACCGCCTCGAACATCACTCAGCGCTACCTGATGGTGAGCTACCCGCAGAAGGTCGACGCCCTCACCCGCATCCTCGAGGTCGAGAACTTCGAGGGGATGATCGTCTTCGTCCGCACCAAGAACGAGACCGAGACGCTCGCCGAGAAGCTCCGCGCCCGCGGTCTCTCCGCGGCCGCGATCAACGGCGACGTCGCGCAGGCCCAGCGCGAGCGCACGGTCAACCAGCTCAAGTCGGGCAAGCTCGACATCCTGGTCGCCACCGACGTCGCCGCCCGCGGCCTCGACGTGGAGCGGATCAGCCACGTCGTCAACTACGACATCCCCACCGACACCGAGTCCTACGTCCACCGGATCGGCCGCACCGGCCGCGCCGGCCGCAGCGGCGACGCGATCTCGTTCGTGACCCCGCGCGAGCGCTACCTCCTCAAGCACATCGAGAAGGCCACCCGGCAGCCGTTGACCCAGATGCAGCTGCCGAGCGCGGAGGACGTCAACGCCACCCGGCTCTCGCGCTTCGACGACGCGATCACCGAGGCGCTGACGCAGACCACCCGGATCGAGCGGTTCCGCGACATCATCGGCCACTACGTGCGTGAGCACGACGTGCCCGAGGTCGACGTCGCGGCCGCGCTCGCCGTGGTCGCCCAGGGCGAGACCCCGCTGCTGCTCGACCCCGCCGCCGAGAAGCCGGTCCGCGCGCCGCGCGAGGAGCGCGACCGCCCGGAGCGCTCGGCCAGCCGCGCGCCCCGCGGGGGCAGCGACCAGCCGATGGCGACGTACCGGATCAACGTGGGCAAGCGCCACAAGGTCGAGCCGCGCCAGATCGTCGGCGCGATCGCCAACGAGGGCGGCCTGCGCCGCGCGGACTTCGGCCACATCCAGATCCGGCCGGACTTCTCGCTCGTCGAGCTCCCGGCCGAGCTGCCCGGCGAGGTCTGGGACGCCCTGCGCCAGACCCGCATCTCCGGCAAGCTGATCGAGCTCCAGCGCGACAGCGGCGGCCCCCGCGCCGATGCTCGGCAGAGGAAGCCTCGCCACAAGAGTCGTTGAATCGGGGGTTCTGACCGGTCGAGTCGGGAGTTCGGTGGTTCGAACCCCCGACTCACCTCGTCACAACTCCCGGCTCAACCGGCCGGAGCCGGCCTGCCCCGCTCAGGTCACTGGTAGAACCGAGGCGTGCGCTCCCTCCTCCCGGCCGCCGCCCTCGTCCTCGCCACCGCGGGCCTGACGGCGTGCGACGCCGCCGACGAGGTGACCGGCCCGGACCCGCAGGAGGCGGTCGACGCGCTGGCCGCGGGCTTCGAGTCCGGCGACCTGTCGGCCCTGACCTTCACCGACGGCCCGGGTGACCCGACCGCGGAGCTGGCGGAGGTCGTCGCCGGCCTCGGGGACGTGGAGCCGGTCGTCACCGCGAGCGACGCCGACGAGGCCGACGGCTCGGCGACCGCGGAGCTGCGGTGGACCTGGCCGCTCGCGGGCGACGAGTGGACCTACACCACCGACGTGTCCCTCAGCGAGGGGGCGGAGGCGTGGGAGGTCGCCTGGGACCGCGCGCTCATCGAGCCGCACCTGAGGAGGCGCAGCACGCTCGACGTCACCCCGATCGGCGGTGTCCGCGGGCCGATCATGGGCGCCGGTGGCGTCGCGCTGGTGACCGAGCGCCCGGTCGTCCGGTTCGGCATCGACCGCTCGCAGGTCGCGAAGGCCCGCGCCGGGCGGTCGGCCGAGGCGCTCGCCCGCCTGGTCGGCATCGACGTCGCGCCGTACGTCAAGCAGGTCGAGGCGGCGGGCGACCGGGCCTTCGTCGAGGCGATCGTGTTCCGCAAGGACGACGTGCCGGTCGACCTCGCGCGGCGGTACGACGCCATCGCGGGCGCCCTCGCGGTCCAGGACGACATCCCGCTGGCGCCGTCGCGCGAGTTCGCGGCGCCGATCCTCGGCACCGTCGGGCCCGTGACGGCCGAGATGATCGAGGAGGACCCGGACCGCTACCAGGTCGGGGACACCGCCGGGCTCTCCGGGCTCCAGGCGCGCTACGACGAGCAGCTGAGCGGGGTCGACGGCGCCGTGGTCAACGCGGTGGCCGGGGACGGCAGCGAGAGGGAGCTGTTCCGGGTCGCGGCCCAGCCCGGCCCGGCGCTCGAGCTGACCATGGACGAGCGGCTCCAGTCGCTCGCCGAGCGGCTGCTCGCGGGCGTCGGCCCGTCGAGCGCGCTCGTCGCGATCAAGCCGTCGACCGGGGCGATCCTCGCGGCCGCGAACGGCCCGGGCACCGACGGCTACAACACCGCCACCTACGGGCAGATCGCGCCCGGCTCGACGTTCAAGACGGTCAGCAGCCTGGCCCTGCTGCGGGCCGGGCTGACGCCGGACTCCCCGGTGCCGTGCACGTCGTCGGTCGTGGTCGACGGCAAGCGGTTCGAGAACTACGACGACTACCCCAGCGGTGCACTCGGCGACATCCCGCTGCGGACGGCGATCGCGAACTCGTGCAACACCGCGGTGATCTCCCAGCGGGGCGAGCTCGATGACGGCGACCTCGCCGCCGCGGCCGCCACCCTCGGCCTGGGGGTCGACCACGACCTGGGCTTCCCGGCGTACTTCGGCACCGTGGAGCCGCCCGCGTCCGAGACCGAGGCCGCGGCCGACCTGATCGGCCAGGGCACCGTGCTCGCCTCGCCGATGGCGATGGCGACCGTGATCGCGTCCGTGCAGGCCGGCCGCACCGTCGTGCCGCGGCTGGTGAGGTCGGTCGACGTCGAGGTCCCCGACGAGGCGGAGCCGCTGACCAAGCAGGAGGCCGGGCAGCTGCGGTCGTTGCTGCGCGGGGTCGTGACCTCGGGCAGCGGCACCGGACTCCTCGACGTCCCGGGCCCGCCGGTGATCGCGAAGACCGGCACCGCGGAGTTCGAGCGCGACGGCGACGTCCTCACGCACGCATGGATGATCGCGGCGCAGGGCGACCTCGCGGTCGCGGTGTTCGTCGACGTGGGCTCGTCCGGGTCCGGCACCGCCGGCCCCATCCTGGAGGCCTTCCTGCGCGGGGCCTAGTCAGGACGCATGGTCCCGCTTCGGCACGCCCTTCGCCACGTCCTCGGGCATTGCCTCGTAGTGGGCGAACGACCGGGTGAAGACGCCCGCGCCGTGGGTGGCGGAGCGCAGGTCGACGGCGTAGCGGACCAGCTCGGTCTGCGGCACCTCGGCCAGCACCTGGGTGCGGTCCTCGCCGACCTTGTCGGTGCCCAGCAGCCGGCCGCGGCGTGAGGACAGGTCGCTCATCACCGGGCCGACGAGCTCGTCGGGCACGACGACCTGGACGTTGTCGTAGGGCTCGAGCATCGTGACGGTCGTGGCCGCGGCGGCCTCGCGCAGCGCGAGCGCCCCGGCGGTCTGGAAGGCCATGTCGGAGGAGTCGACGCTGTGCGCCTTGCCGTCGAGCAGCGTCACGCGCAGGTCGACCATCGGGTGGCCGAGCCGGCAGCCCTTCTCCATCTGGGTGCGGACGCCCTTCTCGACGCTCGGGATGAACTGCCGCGGCACCGCGCCGCCCACGACCTTGTCCACGAACTCGAACCCCGAGCCCTCGGGCAGCGGCTCGACCTCGATCGTGCACACGGCGTACTGCCCGTGGCCGCCGGACTGCTTGACGTGCCGGCCCAGCCCGTTGGCCCTGCCCGCGAAGGTCTCGCGCAGCGACACGATGAACGGCACCTGGTCGACGTGCACGGAGTAGCGCTCGGTGAGCCGCTCGATCGTCACCTCGGCGTGCGACTCACCCATGCACCAGAGCACGAGCTGGTGGGTCTCGGCGTTGTTCTCGATGCGCAGCGACGGGTCCTCGGCCGCGAGCCGGGAGAGCGCCTGCGAGAGCTTGTCCTCGTCCTGCTTGGTCCGCGCGACGATCGCCACCGGCAGCAGGGGCTCGGGCATCGACCACGGCTTCAGCACCCGCGGCTCGTCGACGCCGGAGAGGGTGTCGCCGGTCTCGGCGCGGCTGAGGCGCCCGATCGCGCAGATGTCCCCCGCGACCACCTGGTCGGCGGGGCAGAGCTGCTTGCCGAACGGGTGGGACAGCGTGCCGACCTTCTCGTCCTCGTCGTGGTCCTCGTGGCCCGAGCCCGTGCCGAAGAATGACGTGAAGTGCCCCGACACGTGCACCGGCTGGTCGGGGTCGAGCGTGCCGGAGAAGACGCGGACCAGGCTGAGCCGGCCGACGTAGGGGTCGCTCGTGGTCTTCACGACCTCGGCCACCAGTGGGCCCGCGGGGTCGCAGGTGATCGGGTCGGCCGAGGCTCCGGACGGCAGGAACACGTCGGGCGCGGGGTGCTCGGCCGGCGACGGGAAGCCGCGGACGATCAGGTCGAGCAGCTCGGAGCAGCCGACGCCGGTCACCGAGCAGGCCGGTACGACGGGGTGGAAGGTCGCCCGCGCCACCGCGCGCTCGAGGTCGTCGACGAGCACCTTCTCGTCGACCTCCTCCCCGCCGACGTACCGCTCCATGAGGGTCTCGTCCTCGGACTCCTCGATGACGGCCTCGATCAGCTCGCCGCGCAGGCCGGTCGCCTCGGCGGCGTCGCTCGGCGCGAGCAGCCCGGTGAGGCAGGTGATGTCGGCGCCCGAGCGGACCGGCACGTAGAGCGGGACGACCTTGCCGCCCATGGCCTCGCCGAACGCGTCCTGGGCCTGGCGCAGCACGCCGTCGTAGTCGGCGCGGGCCTGGTCGAGCTTGGTGATCGCGACGACGCGCGGCATCCCGACGGCGGCGCACTCGCGCCAGAGCGACCGGGTGGCGTCGTCGACGCCCTCGTTGGCCGCTACGACGAACAGCGCGCAGTCGGCGGCGCGCAGCCCCGCGCGGAGCTCACCGACGAAGTCGGCGTACCCGGGGGTGTCGATGAGGTTGACCTTGACGCCCTCGTGCACGAGGGGTGCGACCGCGAGGGAGATCGTCCGCCCGTGGACGTGCTCGGACTCCTCGAAGTCCGCGACGGTCGTGCCGTCGCGGACCGAGCCGGCGCGGGGGATCGCGCCCGAAGCGGCGAGCAGGGTCTCGGTGAGGGTGGTCTTGCCGGACCCGGCCGGCCCGACCAGCACCACGTTGCGGATCCGGTCCGGGCTGCTCGCCCCCAGATCTTGGCCTGACGCTCTCCGGTTGCTTCCACCCTTGTCCGCCATGGTGACCTCCTGCTCCGAGGAAACTCCTGGTTCCACCCCGGCGCAAGGGGCTGTCGGGACCTGGTCCGAGCGCTTACGCTGGACGTCCCATGTCTCGGGTGACGGGTCGTCTCGCCCTGCTCGAGGAGGTGAGGGACCTCCTCGGCCGGGGACTGTCGGTCGCCCTCCACGGACCCACCGGCATCGGCAAGAGCGCGCTCCTCGACGCCCTCGAGGACGGCGCCGCCGGCTGCCTCGGCGGACCGACGCTCGTTCTCCGCGCGGCCGGTACGCCGGCGGAGCGGTCACTCCCGTTCACGGCCCTGCAGGACCTGCTCGACCAGCTCGGCACCGGCCCGGTGCGACCGGCCCAGCGGCTGGTCGCCGGTGCGCCCGCCGACGCGCTGCGCTCCGAGCTGTGCGTGGAGTTCCGGTCGCTGCTCGCCGAGCTCGCCGCCCAGCGGCCGGTGCTGATCCTGCTCGACGACGTGCAGTGGGTCGATCCGGAGTCGGCCTGCGTGATCGGCTACGGCCGGCGCCGCAACCCCGGGCGGGTCGGCCTGGTCGCCACCGTCGGCGCGGGCTCCGGGACCGGGGTGGACCTGTCCGACCTGCACCACCTCGACGTACCTCCCCTCGACGTGGCGGACACCATCGACCTCCTCGGCCGCCACGGCATCCCGGCCCACATCGCCCAGCGCGTGCACGTCGAGTCCGGCGGCCTGCCGTCGGTGGCGCTCGCGCTCGGCGGCGCGCTGGCCGAGCAGCCCTCGCTGCTCGGGGGGCCGACGCCGCTGCCGCCGACGATCGCGCGGGTGCTCCACGACCGGTACCTCGCGCAGGACGCGGGCGTCCACGACACGCTCGCGATGGCCGCGCTGCTGCACCGGCCCACCGTGCGACACCTCGAGAGCGCCGGGCGGCTCGACGCCGCCGCCGAGCTGCGCGAGGCCGCTGCCGCCGGACTCGTCGGGCGCGTCGACGACGGCGTGCGGTTCACGCCGCCGGCGCTGCGGCGGGTCGTGACCGACACCGTCCCCGCGTCCCGCCGCGCGGAGCTGCACCGCGACCTCGCCGACGTCGTCACGACCGCCGCCGAGCGGGCCCGCCACCGCGCGCTGGCCGACCCCCGGCCGGACGCGGACCTGGCGCGCGAGCTCGGCGTGGCCGCCCAGGGCTGCGCGAGCGCCGGGGCGCGCGAGCTCGCGACCGAGCTCTACCTCCTGGCCGCGGACCGGTGTCCGCTGGCGCTGGCCGCCGAGCGCGCCGAGTGGCTGGCGACCGCGGTCGAGACCGGCGCGCCCGGCAACCACGTCGAGCTCGTGCACCGCGCGCTCGCCGACTTCCTCGAGCTGCCGGCGACCCCGGCCCAGACCGTGCGGGTGCGGCTCGCGCTGCCGGAGCTCGCCGGCTCCGGGGTGGCCGCGCTCGACGAGGTGCTGACCGCGGCGCTGTCCGACGCCGGCGACGACGACGAGCTCGTCGCGATGGTGCTGCTCCAGCGGGCCCGCGTCGCGCTGATGGAGTCGCGCCCCGACCAGGCGGTGAGCCGCGCCGAGCAGGCGGTCGCGCTGCTGCACCGGGCCGGCGACCGGGCCGGTGAGGCCGCGGCCCTCACCACGCTCGCCGTCTCGACGCGCTGGACCGGCACCGGCCGGCACGACGAGCACCTCGCCGCCGCGCTCGCGCTCAGCGACGCCGCCGCCCCCGGGCTCATGCACACCTCCCCGGCGTACATGGCCGCGCGGTTCGCGTTCTACGACGACCGGCTCGAGGAGGCCTGGGCGGCGTTCCTCTCGATGCTCGCCCGGGTGGAGCGCGGCGCGGGCAGCGACCAGGTCCACGTGCTGCGCTGCCTGGTCGAGGTCGGGGTGCGGCTGGGGCGCTGCCGCGAGGCGACGGCGTACGCCGACCGCGCCGCCCGGATCGGCGAGGAGTTCGGCCTCGACGCCCACACCGGCTGGTTCATCACCGGCCTCGCCGAGCTCGCCGGGGGCGACCTCGACGCCGCCCGCACCCTCGCCGGGCGGGGCGCGGTCGCGGCGGAGGAGCGCGGCGACACGCGGTACCTCCAGCGTCACCTGCTGCTGCTCGGCCAGGCCGAGCTCCGGGCCGGCCACGCGGTCGAGGCACGGGCCGCGCTCACCCGGATCCGCGACATCGAGGCCGCGCACGACATCGGCGACCCGACCGTGAACCGCTGGCAGCCCGAGCTGGTCTCGGCCCTGGTCGCCCTCGGCTCGCTCGACCCGGCCGAGCGACTGGTCGCGAGCGCGCGCCGCACGCTCGACGGCCGGTCGGGCACCGACGGGGTGAGCGCGCAGCTGGACCGGGCCGAGGCGGAGCTGCTCAGCGCCCGCGGCGACGCCGACGGGGCCGACCACCTGCTCGACCGGGCGGCGAAGGTCTGCGCCGACCTCGGCATGCGCCTCGACCTCGGCCGCACCCTGCTCACCCGCGCCCACGTCGAGCGGCGCAGTCGCCGGGCCGCCGCGTCGCGGTTCGCGCTGGCGCAGGCGGAGGCCTGCTTCGCCGAGCTCCACGCCCGGTCCTGGCTGGACCAGGTCCGCGCCGAGCGCGCACCCGAGCCCGCCGCCGCCACCGACGACCCGCTCCTCGGCCGGCTCACCGACACCGAGGCCCGAATCGCCCGCCTGGTCTGCCAGGGCGCGAGCAACCGGGAGATCGCCGAGCGCACGTTCGTCAGCGTGAAGACCGTCGAGGCCACCCTCACCCGGATCTACCGGAAGATGGACGTCCGCTCCCGCACCCAGCTCGCCACCCTGCTGGTCCCCTCACCCCCCGAGTGACCGTCGAGTTGGGCCATAGTCGCCCGTGAGATGGGCCGAAGTCCCGGGCCGGCCGGGAACGAGGCCCGACTCAACGGGGAACGGGGCCCAACTCAACGGAGGGGGCAGCAAGGGTTTCCCCGCTACCCCTCCCGGTGGGGGGTTCCTAGGTTCGTGCTTCTCACCACCATCCCCTTGAAGGAGCACCACCTCCATGACGACCAGTTCGCTGCTCGGGGCGGCTCTGGTGGCCGGGGTCTCGGGCGCACTCGCGCTCGGGGCCCAGGCCCCCGCCTCCATCGCGGCCTCCACCGCGGCACCCACCGCGGCACCCACCGCATCAGCCACGGCCCACCAGGCCACCGGCACCAGCAAGCAGGAGGCGAACCGCGCGGCTGCGGCGTACCTCGCCGACCGCCGCGCCTCCTTCGGCACCAGCAGGCAGGACGCCTTCCAGCGCGTCAGCACCATCCGGGGCACCGCCGGCACGGCGTACGTCGCCTACGACCGCACCTACCGCGGACTCCCGGTCATCGGCGGTGACGTCGTGCTCTCCCTCGACGACTCCGGCAAGGTCACCGGCCGCAGCGCCACGCTGAAGGCCCCGATCCGGCTGGCCTCGGTCACCCCGCAGGTCCGCGCCGGCGCCGCCGAGCGCACCGCGCAGGCGCGGGTCGACACCGTCCTCCGGACCTCCAAGCCCGAGCTGGTCGTCCACGCCCAGCACCGGCCGCGCCTGGCCTGGGCGACCCGGGTCACCGGCGCGTCGGACGGCCAGCCGACCAAGCTGACCGTCTACACCGACGCCGTCACCGGCAAGGTCATCGGCAGCTGGGACCTCGTCTCCCACGGCAGCGGCACCGGCTACTACTACCCGGGCGTCACCATCGGGACCTCGCTGAGCGGCTCGACCTACCGCATGGTCGACACCGCCCGGTCCGGCGTCTCCTGCGCCAACCAGGCCGGCACGATCTTCACCGGCCCCGACGACGTGTGGGGCAACGGCTCGGGCACCAACCTCGAGACCGCGTGCGTCGACGTCCTCTACGGCACCGACAAGGAGGTCGACATGCTGTCGGCCTGGCTCGGCCGCAGCGGCGTCAAGGGCAACGGCACCAACTACCCGGCGCGGGTCGGCCTCAACGACGTCAACGCCTACTACGACGGCACGCTGGTCAACTTCGGCCACAGCCAGGACAACGCGCGCCAGCTCACCGCGATCGACATCGTCGCCCACGAGAACGGCCACGGCGTCTTCCAGACCACGCCGGGTGCGTCGACCGGTGACAACGAGACCGGCGGCATGAACGAGGCGACCGGCGACATCTTCGGTGCCCTCACCGAGGCGTACGCCGCCAACCCCAACGACCCGGCGGACTTCACGGTCGGCGAGGAGGCCGACCTCGTCGGTGACGGGCCGATCCGCTACATGTACAACCCGAGCCTGGCCGGGGACCCGAACTGCTGGTCCTCGAACATCAAGAACACCGAGGTGCACGCGGCCGCCGGCCCGTTGAACCACTGGTTCTACCTGCTCTCCCAGGGCTCCGCGGGTTCGGGCGGCTCCCCGGCCTCGCCCACCTGCAACGGGTCGACGGTCACCGGCGTCGGCATCCAGACCGCGGGCAAGATCTTCTACAACGCCCTGCTGCTGAAGACGACCTACTGGACGCACGGCAAGGCCCGCGTGGGCACGCTGACCGCCGCCAAGAACCTCTACGGCAGCACCGACTGCACCACGTTCAACCGGGTGAAGGCGGCGTGGGACGCGATCTCGGTCCCGGCGCAGAGCGGGGAGCCGACCTGCGGCGCCGGCGGTGGCGGCGGCACCTGCACCGAGGTGACGGCGACGGGCTCGGCGACCTCCGGCACCTCGACGTACAAGCCCTCGTCCTCCGGCTTCTCGGTGACGACGTCCGGCTCGATCGTCGGCTGCCTGACCGGCCCGTCCGGCGTGGACCTCGACCTCTACCTGCAGAAGCTCAACAGCAGCGGAGCGTGGGTCGACGTCGCGGCGAGCGAGAGCGCGACCTCGACGGAGAACATCACCTACGCGGCGACGGCGGGCACCTACCGCTGGGACGTCTACGCGTACTCGGGCTCCGGCTCGTTCACGCTGAAGTACGACGTGCCGTGACGGTGGCCTCGAGACGGTTGCTCCGCGACCTCCTCGGGCACCGCTGACACGACGCGAGGGCCCCGGCGCGACGCCGGGGCCCTCGCCCCGTCCCGGGAGCTGCCGCGCCGGCCACGAGGGGGGTGCGCCGGAGCGGCCCGGAAAGGGCGAACCCCTCGCTGCATGGGGTCAGCAAGGGGTTCTTGCCGACATCTTAGTGCTCCCTCCGAAGTCGACCTCTCTAGCGTCGCAGATCGGCGGTGACCTGTCATCGTTTCCCGGGATACGGGCCCTGGGTCCGGGGGTGCAAGATGGGCCCATGAACGGACTCGACCTGCTCGGCCCGGACCAGCGCGGGCTCTACATCGGCGGCACCTGGCGCGAGGCCGAGGGCGACAAGCGCCTCGACGTGATCGACCCCGCCGACGGCTCCGTGCTCACCGACGTCGCGGACGGCTCGGTCGGCGACGCCATAGACGCGCTGGACGCGGCGGTCGAGGCGCAGGCCGACTGGGCGCGGACGCCGGCGCGGCAGCGAGGCGAGATCCTGCGTTCGGCGTTCGAGGCGATCACCGCCCGCGCCGACGACTTCGCGCACCTGATGAGCCTCGAGATGGGCAAGACCGTCGCCGAGGCGCGGGGCGAGGTGGCGTACGGCGCGGAGTTCTTCCGCTGGTACTCCGAGGAGGCCGTCCGGATCCACGGGCGCTGGATGCAGGCCCCCGCGGGCGGCTCCCGGCTGCTGACGATCAAGAAGCCGGTCGGGCCGTGCCTGTTCATCACGCCGTGGAACTTCCCCCTGGCGATGGGCACCCGCAAGATCGGACCGGCGATCGCCGCCGGCTGCACGATGGTCGTGAAGCCCGCGAGCCAGACCCCGCTGACGATGCTGGCGCTCGCCGCGCTGCTCGCGGAGGCCGGTCTCCCCGCGGGCGTGCTCAACGTCGTGACCACCAGCCGCACCGGCGAGTTCAGCGAGGCGCTCCAGGCCGACGACCGGCTGCGCAAGGTCAGCTTCACCGGCTCGACCGGCGTCGGGAAGATCCTGGTCCGCCAGTCCGCCGACCAGCTCCAGCGGCTGAGCATGGAGCTCGGTGGCAACGCGCCGTTCCTCGTCTTCGAGGACGCGGACGTCGACGCCGCCGTCGACGGCGCGATGATCGCGAAGATGCGCAACATGGGCGAGGCCTGCACCGCCGCCAACCGGTTCCTCGTGCACAGCTCGGTGGCCGAGGAGTTCGCCGACAAGCTCGGCCGGCGGATGGGCGGGCTGACCGTCGGCCGCGGCCAGGACGACGGCGTCGACGTCGGCCCGCTGATCGACGAGAAGGCCGTCGAGGGCGTCAGCCAGCTGGTCACCGACGCGATCCACGACGGTGCCCGCGTCGTCACCGGCGGCACCGCACCCGACGGCCCGGGCTACTTCTACCCGCCGACCGTCCTGCTCGACGTCCCGGCCGACTCCGAGATCAACACGCAGGAGATCTTCGGGCCGGTCGCCCCGATCACGACCTTCGAGACCGAGGACGAGGCGGTCCGCCAGGCCAACGCGACGCAGTACGGCCTCGCGTCGTACGTCTACACGCGCGACCTGGCCCGGACGATCCGGATCGCGGAGGCGCTCGACTTCGGCATGGTCGGCATCAACTCCGGCCTGATCTCCAACCCGGCCGCGCCCTTCGGCGGAGTGAAGCAGAGCGGGTTCGGCCGCGAGGGCGGCTTCGAGGGCATCGAGGAGTACCTCGAGACGACGTACGTCGCCCTGCCGGCGGGCTAGAGCGAGGCCTCGGCCCGGGCGAGCCGGACCAGCCAGAGGTCCCAGCCCCGCACCAGCGGGTCGCGCCCGCGCACCGGCCGGTCGTCGGAGGACCAGAAGCCGAACACGTCGTCGGCGTCGGGCACCGGGTTGACGAGCCGCATGGTGACCGGCAGCCCGGCGACGCCGACCGCGCCCATCGCGGCCCCGGCGAGCCGCGCGACGGCGTCGCCGTACCGGTCGACCGTCAGCCGCTCCGGCTCGACGGGTCCGCCCGCGAAGGAGACGCGGAGGTCGAGCAGCACGTGCCCGTCGCGGCGTTCGAGCCGCCAGGTCGACGCGGGGGCGGGAAGCACCCCGGAGGCGACCGTGCGCTGCGTGCCCTGGAAGAGCGCGACGTCGGCCGGAGACACGCGACCGGCGACGACGAACGTGGTGTCGCCGGAGCGGAACCGCCACACGGTGCCGTCGAAGCCGTAGCCGATCCGGCCGGCCTCCCCGACGTCGTGCAGGATGCCGGCGCCGGAGTCGAGGTCGATCGACTCCTCGCCGGACTCGAAGCGGTAGCGCACGTCGCCCAGCAGCGCCGCGGTCGTCGCGAGCCAGTTGCCCAGCACGTCGGCCTGGTCGGGGCTGCCGGCGAAGGCGTCGTCGACCACCAGCCGGTCGGCGTCGTTCCCGGCCGGCACCAGGTCCAGCCGGTACGACGGGTAGTCCTGCTCGTCCGCGACCCGGTCGACCTCCGCGATCAGCCGAGCCAGCTCGCGCACCGTGTCGGCGTCGTCGTAGGTCACCGTGATCGCGGCGCCGGTATCGGGGGACGGGGTGGCGACCTTCGCGCCGGTCACCTCGTCGATCCGGTTGAGGTGGGTCTGCACCGTGTGGGCCCGGTCGAGGGCGCCCGAGCAGGCGCCGAGGAGCCCGAGGGGGAGCGCGAGGGGGACGATCGCCGCGACGGCGGCGCGCGCCACCGCCCTTCGCCCCCCGAAGGTCCTCATGCCGAGAATGGTGACCCATCCGAGGACGTCCGCGGGCTGGAATCGACAATGGCGTCGTGGACCTCACCGCCGTGGCCGTGCAGCAGTACCGCGAGTTCGCCCTCGACGCGCGCGACTACTCGCCGTGCTTCGACGACTGGGCGACGCGGGTCGCGGAGGACCCCGAGGTGCTCGCCTGGCTCGAGCGGCTGCCGCTGCCCAAGCAGCAGCCCAACATCGTCTTCGCCGCCGCCCGGTGGCACGGGGTGCCCGCGCCCGGGCCGTACGACGGGCTGCGGGCTGCCCTGCTCGGCGACGACGGCACCGTCGTGGCGACGATCCTGGCGCGGTCGACGCAGACCAACGAGGTCGGCCGGCTGGCGACCCTGGTGCCGGCCTTCGCGACGTTCCCCGGGCCGCTGGCGCTGATCGAGGTCGGCGCCAGCGCGGGGCTCAACCTGTTCCCGGGCCGGTACTCCTACGCGTGGGGCGGCGAGCCCGTCGGGACCGGCCCGCTCCTGTCGGCCGACGTCTCCGGCCCGGCGCCCCTGCCCGCCACGGTGCCCGAGGTCGCCCGGGAGGACCCGCCCCGGCTGGTGCGCGGCGACCTCCTCGACGAGCTGCCCGCCCTGGTCGACCAGGCCGGTCGCCACGGGGACGGTCGTGGTGTTCCACAGTGCGGTGGCGGCGTACCTCTCGCCGGGTGAGCGGGACCGCTTCCAGGACCTGATGGCCGGCCTCGTCGCCGACGGCCGCTGCCACTGGGTGAGCAACGAGGCGCCGCAGGTGCTGCCGGCGGTCACCGCGACCGCCGCGCTGCCGGACGCCGGCCGCGGGTTCGTGCTCGGCGTGGACGGCCGGGCGGTGGCGCTCGCGCACGGCCACGGGGGCTGGCTGCGCTGGCTCGACCCGGACTCCGCCCGACCCTGACCAACCCTGATCGAGGTCGCCCCACGGGCCGATGAAATCGGTGGGCGATGTCGGTCGTTCCCTCCAGACTGGTGCGGAGGAGGAGTGATGACCGAGGTCCGGGAGCCGCAGACCGGCCGGAGGCTGCCGCGCGCGCTCCACCCGTTCCGCCACTCGGCCTACCGGCGGCTCGCCGTCGCGCTCGTGCTCGCCACCTTCGCCGGCGGTGTGTGGATGGTCGGCCTGGTCTGGGAGGTCATCCGGATCGGGGGTGGCCCCCGCCAGCTGTCCGTGGTCGCGACCGCCAGCGCGATCGGCGTGATCCTCCCGGCGCTGCTCGGCGGCGTGGTCGCCGACCGGGTGCCGCAGAAGGTCATCCTCCTCGGCGTCGCCGCGATCGAGTTCCTCTGCATGGGCACGGTGGCGATGCTGTCGATCGCCGACCTGACCGTGGTCTGGCACCTGGGGGCCGTCGGCTTCCTCATCGGCGCGGCGATGGCGTTCTACTACCCGGCGTACTCCGCGTGGCTGCCGGCGCTGGTGCCCGAGGAGGACCTGCTCCAGGTCAACGGCTTCGAGGGCATGATCCGCCCGACGATCGGCCAGGCCCTCGGCCCGGCGGTCGCCGGCGTGGTGGTGGGGGCCGCCTCGCCGGGCGCCGCGCTGAGCGTCGCGGCCGTGTCGTCGCTCGCGGGGCTGCTGGCCCTGGCGACGGTGCCGCTGACGGCGGTGCGCCGTGCGGCCGACGGCGGCCGGTCGTCGGTGCTGCACGACCTGCGCGAGGGCTTCGCCTACATGTGGCGGACGCCGTGGCTGCTGGTGACGCTGCTGTTCGGCTCGGTGATGGTCTTCGTGATGATGGGGCCGCTCGAGGTGCTGGTGCCGTTCCTCATCAAGGACCGGCTCGGCGGCGGGCCGGGCGACCACGCCATGGCGCTCGCCGCGTCCGGCGTCGGGGGCGCCGTCGGCTCGCTGATCGTGGCGTCGCGCCGGATGCCGCGCCGCTACCTCACCGCGATGATCCTGATGTGGGGCTTCGGGTCGCTGCCGTTGGTGGCCATGGGCGTCGCGACCGAGGTCTGGCACGTCGTCGCGGCCTCGTTCGTGCTGGGCGTGCTGTTCTCGGCGCCGATGGTCGTCTGGGGCACGCTTCTCCAGCGCCGGGTGCCCCCGCACCTGCTCGGCCGGGTCGCCTCGCTCGACTTCTTCGTCTCGATCAGCCTGATGCCGGTCTCGATGGCCATCGCCGGGCCGGTGTCGGAGGCGATCGGCCTGCGGGCCACGTTCCTCATCGCCGGCATCGTCCCGGCGATCGCGGCGGTCGTCGCGATCGTGGCCTCGCGGCTGCCGCAGGACGAGCTCGCGCACCCGCTCGACTAGGCCGTGCCGAGGCTGCCGGCGAGCGCGCCCCGTGAGCGGATGCCGAGCTTGCGGTAGATGTGCGAGAGGTGCCATTCGACGGCCTTGACGGTGACGACCAGCTCGTCGGCGATCTCGCGGTTGGTGAGGCCGCTCGCGGCCAGCCGCGCCACCCGGCGCTCGGCCGCGGTCAGCGCGGCGAGCGCCTCACCGAGCACGGGCCGGGCGGGCTCGCCCATCCGGTCGAGCAGGCGGCGTACCCGTGCCCGGAGCGGCCACAGCTCCTCGCGACCGGCGTAGTCCTCGGCCGCGCGGAGCAACTGCAGGGCCTCGCGGGCGTCCTCGTCGCCTCCTCCCGACTTGGCGGAGAGGAGGAGCAGGCCGGCGAGGTCGGTGTCGATCTGCGCGACCAGCCGGGAGGCCGGCGTGACGCCCAGCGCGGCCCGCGCCTCGCGCAGGGTGCCGACCCGGTCGGCGTGCACGTCGACGGTGGCGAGGGTGCGCAGCCCCACGGCCACGGCGTACGGCGCGCGCGCCTCGCGGGCGAGGACCAGGTGCTCGCGGGCCAGCACCACGGCCTCCGCGCGGCGGCCCATCCGGACCGAGGCGAGGGCGGCGGTCGCGCGCCAGGGCAGCACGGAGGGGTCGTCGCGGTGCGTGGTCAGGACGCCCACGCGGGCGTAGTGGCCCGCCGCGGTCTCGGCGTCGCCCTCCGCGGCCGCCAGCTCGCCGCGGCCGAAGTGGGCGGCGGCGCCGGCCAGGCCCGGCTCCTCCAGCATCGGCCGGAGCGCCTCGCCCTCGGCGTGCGCCAGGTCGAGCTCGCCCCGCGCGAGGCGGCAGTCGATCGTCATGGTGACCAAGGCGGCGCGGTGCAGCGCGTCGAGCTCGTCCCAGTGCCGGGCCCGGGCGTCCGCGAGATCCGCGAGGGCGCCGGTGACCTGCCCGGCCCGGGTCCGGGCGAACGCGCGGTGGAGCTCGACCTGCGAGGGGTCGAGGTCGTCCCGGACGGAGGCCTCGGCGAGATCCGCCGGCGGCGGCAGCATGCGCACCACCCTAGGAACGGAGCGAGGAGCAGGGCGCGGAATGCGACGAACCCGCGGCAGCGGTCCAGTCAGGTCGGAGGCGCCCGGTCAGCCCCTCCCGAGGAAGGCCAGCAGGCGCGCCCCGGCGGAGGCGTCCGGAGCGACCGGTCGCGGGGCCGCGAACCGCACCCCGCGGTCGGCCGGCCCGACGACCACCCCGGCCATCGGCAGCAGCCCGCTGGCCACGGGGTCGGGCAGCGGCTCGGGGAAGCCGGTCGCCCGGCCCACGTCCCAGCCGTGCACGGCGATCTCGAGCGCCGCGGTCGCGACCAGCAGCGGGGCGTCCAGGTCGAGCCGGCCCGACCGGGCCTCGAGCACCACGTCGCCGGGGGAGGGCCGCGTCCACACCTCGCACAGCGCCCGCGCCTTGGCCTGGAGGGCCGGGACCGGCGCGGCCGCGTCGGGTGCGCCGTGGACCCCGACCGCGCCGCCCGCGGCCTCGGTGAACGCGTCGAGCGCGTCCTCCATGTGGGCGAGCAGGTCGGCGAGGTCCCAGGCGGCGCACGGCGTACGGCGGTCGAGCTGGTCGTCGCGGACGGCGGACAGCCGTGCGCAGGTGTAGGCGAGTGCCTGGTCGAGCAGCCCGACGGACCCGCCGAGCGTGACCGTCACGCCCGGTCCGTGGCCGGCTCGTGGTCGGCGGGCAGCCGCAGGGGCAGCCCGAACCTCTCGAACAGCGTCTGGTCGAAGAACGCCGTGACGTGGCGGACCCGGTCGCCGTCGAGCTCCAGCACCTGGAGCTGGAACGGCGTGAAGTCGCCCTCGGGTGTCCGCATGTAGAGGCCGTACGCCGGCTGACCGTTGGCCTGCGTGGGCAGCATCGGCATGTCGTTGACGCCGCCCGGGCACTCGTTGCCGATCAGCCAGCCGATGTTCGCAGCGCCGCGGAACCAGCTCGTGAACGGTGGCATGTCCCACGTCGCCTCGGCGGTGAGCAGGCTGACGATCGAGGCGACGTCCTTGCGCCAGAAGGCGTCGACGTACCGCTCCAGCAGCTGCTCCTGCGCGGGCGTGAGCTCGTTGCAGACGGTGTCCTCGGTGAGCCCGCGCTCGGCCATCTGGGCGTGGGCGCGCTGGAGGGCGGAGTTCACGGCGGCGGTGGTGGTGTCGAGCGCCTCGGCGACCTCGGCCGCCGTCCAGCGCAGCACGTCGCGCATGATCAGCACCGCGCGCTGGCGCGCCGGCAGGTGCTGGAGCGCGGCGACGAACGCGAGCCGGATCGAGTCGCGCTCGGCGACCACGACGGCGGCGTCGGGCACGGGCTCGAGCCAGGCGATCTCGTGGTCGGTCTCGAGCGCGTCGCCGGCCATGGCCTCCGGCGTGCCGATGCCCGCGGGCAGCGGACGGCGCGGGCGGCCCTCGAGGTTGGTCAGGCAGACGTTGGTCGCGATCCGGTAGAGCCAGGTGCGGACCGAGGAGCGGCCCTCGAACGTACCGGCGGCCCTCCAGGCGCGCAGGAACGTCTCCTGCACCAGGTCCTCGGCCTCCTGGACGCTGCCCGACATCCGGTAGCAGTGCGCCAGCAGCTCACGCTGGTAGCGCTGCGTGAGCGTGGGGAAGTCGTCCAGCTCGCTCGGCCCGCTCGTGGTCGTCATGACCGCTCCAGTCTGCATGCGGACACCGACCGGCGTCGACGCCCTAACTCATCGCCAGCGCGAGCGCCTGCTCCGCCGCGGGTACGGCGAGCGCGCGGTCGGCCGGGACCAGCCCGACCCGGGTGCGCCGGTCGAGCAGGTCGTCGACGTCGGCCGCGCCCTCGTGGGTGACGCCGAAGACCAGCTCCGCCAGCGTGACCGGCACCCCCTCGGCGACCGGCGCGAGCAGCGCCTCGTCGTCGAGGCCGGTCACCTCGCGGGCGTTGTCGAGGACCAGCGCGGCGTCGGTGCCGAACCGCCGGACCAGCCGCGGGGGCAGCTCCAGCGCGGCGAGCTCCTCGCGGGAGGCGGCGCCGAGCAGCGGCAGCGACCGGGTGCGGCACGCGGACGCGGGGAGGCCGGCGGCGTCGACCGCGGCGTCGACCGCGTCCTCGGCCATCCGCCGGTAGGTCGTGAGCTTGCCGCCGACCACCGTGATGACGCCGGTCGAGCTGGTGAGCACCGCGTGCTTGCGGGAGAGGTCGGCCGTCGAGCCGTCGTTGCTGTGCAGCAGCGGTCGCAGGCCGGCGTACGCCCCGACGACGTCGCCGCGGTGCAGCTGGTGGGAGAACGCGGCCGACACCACGTCGAGCAGGAACCCGATCTCCGGGTCCGACGGCTCGGGCACGTCGGGGACGTCGCCCTCGACGGGCTCGTCGGTGAGGCCGACGTAGACGGTGCCGTCGGGCTGGGGCAGGACCATCACGAAGCGGTTGGTCTCGCCGGGCACGGGACAGAACACCGCGACGGTGAGGCCCGGCAGCGACTGCTGCCGGAGCACGAGGTGGGCGCCGCGGCTCGGCCGGAGCGTGATGCCCTCGACGAGGGTGTCGGCCCAGACGCCGGTGGCGTTGACGACCGCGCGGGCGGTCACGGTACGGGTGTCGCCGGTCAGCTCGTCGCGCAGCTCGACCGACGTGCCGGTGGCGGACAGCACCCGGGCGCGGGTGCGCACCTGGGCGCCGTACGACGCGGCCGTGCGGGCGACCGTCGTGACCAGTCGGGCGTCGTCCTCGAGCTGGCCGTCCCAGCCGATGATCGCCCCGCGCAGCCCGCCGGGGCGCAGCGCCGGCACCAGGCGGAGGGCCTCGGTGACGGTGAGGTGGCGCGGCTTGGGCAGTGTGCTGGCGTCGGTGCCCGCGCTGCGGCGGAGCAGGTCGCCCGCGAGCAGGCCGGCGCGGGTGACGGCGGTCTGGAGGCGGCTGACGCTGGACGCGAGCGGCACCAGCATCGGCATCGGCCGGGTCAGGTGCGGAGCGGTGACCTCCATCAGGATGCCGCGCTCGACCGCGCTCTCGTGGGCGACGCCGACCTGGCCCTTGGCCAGGTAGCGCAGTCCGCCGTGCACCATCTTCGAGGACCACCGCGACGTGCCGAACGCGAGGTCGTGGGCGTCGACGGCGAGCACGGTGAGGCCGCGGGTGACCGCGTCCAGCGCGACCCCGGCGCCGGTGATGCCCAGGCCGATGACCACGACGTCGACGGCGGTGGGCGCGTCGCGCAGGCCCGGCGTGATGCGCGGGCTCACGGCACCAGGCTCCGGGTCAGGGCGAGCGCGAGCTCGGCGTCGAGGTCGTCGGCCGACACGTCGTCGTCGACCATGGTGTGCGCGGACAGCACGAAGCCGTGGGCGGCGAGCAGCATCGCGCGGGCCATCGCGACCGGGTTGCCGGCGCGGGCCGCGCCCTCGGCCTGGGCCTCGCGCAAGGCGTTGACGGTGAGCTCGAGGATCAGGTCCTGCGAGCGGCCGCGGCGCGAGAACAGGTAGGGCAGGACCAGCTCCGGGTCGAGGTCGACGATCCGCACGAACAGCTCGTTCTCGCGCAGCCGGCGGACGGTCCCGACGATGTCGCCGACGAGGCGCTCGATCGTCGGCGCCTCCCGGTCCTCCTCGGCGAGCGAGTCGGCGACCACGCCGGCCCACTCGCGGGTCATCAGGTCGCCGAGCAGCTGCGGCATGTCCGCCCAGGTGCGGTAGATCGTCATCCGAGAGACCCCGGCGCGCCGGGCGACCTCGGTCAGCGTCGTACGCCGCCAGCCCACGTCGAGGATGCAGTCCCGGGCCGCGTCGAGGTAGGCGTCGCGCGGGCTCGGCTCGTCGGAGGGGGTGTTGTGACGAAGTGACGTCATATGTCACAGTGTAACGCATGCCCGTCGAGATGCACCCCTCGCGCTGGGGCGACCCGGCCCGCGCCCAGTCCCTGCCCGCCGAGGCCCGCGGCCTGGTCGAGCTGGTCTTCGGCCTCGACGACCGCCCCGCGGTCGAGGCCCCGACGCTCGCTCCTCCCGCCCTCGCGGCCGACCTGCTGGCCGCGCTCGCCGGGGCCGTCGGCGAGGAGAACGTCCGCACCGACGACGAGACGCGCCGGGTCCGCACCCGCGGCAAGTCGACCCCCGACCTGCTCAAGGCGCGCGCCGGCGACCTGACCGACGCGCCCGACGCCGTCGTCCGGCCGGGCTCGCACGACGAGGTCGCCGCCGTCCTCGCGCTCGCGGTCGAGCACCATCTCGCGGTCGTGCCGTTCGGCGGGGGCACCTCGGTGACCGGCGGGCTGGTCGCCGCCCGGCAGGGGTACGCCGGCGTGCTCAGCCTCGACCTCGTCCGGATGAAGCGGCTCGTCTCGGTCGACCACGTCTCGATGACCGCCGTGCTCGAGCCCGGGCTGCGCGGCCCCGAGGCCGAGGCGCTGCTCGCGGCCGAGGGCGTGACGCTCGGTCACTACCCGCAGTCCTTCGAGCACGCTTCGATCGGCGGCTTCGCCGCCACCCGCTCCAGTGGTCAGTCCAGCGCCGGCTACGGCCGCTTCGACGCGCTCGTCGTCGGCCTCACCGTCGCCACTCCGCGCGGGCGGGTCGACCTGGGCAGCGCGCCCGCGAACGCCGCCGGCCCCGACCTGCGCCAGCTGTTCCTCGGCTCCGAGGGCACCTTCGGCGTGATCACCTCCGTCACCGTCCGGGTGCGCCGGCTCCCCGAGGTGAAGGTCTACGAGGGCTGGCACTGGCCGTCCTTCGCCGACGGCGCCGCCGCGATGCGCACGCTCGCGCAGTCCGGGCTGCTGCCGACCGTGCTCCGCCTCTCCGACGAGTCCGAGACCGCGATCAACCTCGCCGACCCGGGTGCCGTCGGCGGCGCGGGCTCCGCTGGTCCTGGCGGGCACGGGTGCCTGATGATCACCGGCTACGAGGGCGACCCGCCCGCGGTCGAGGCCAAGCGCGCCGCGGTCACCGCCGTGCTCGCCGGCCTCGGCGGCGAGGGCGCCGGCACCGCGCCGGGGGAGCGGTGGTCGCACGGGCGGTTCGACGCGCCGTACCTCCGCGACTCGATGCTCGACGCCGGCGTCCTCGTCGAGACGCTGGAGACGGCGACGTTCTGGTCGAACGTCCCGCGGCTCTACGGCGACGTGAAGGCCGCGCTCACCGGCGCGCTCGGCGACCCGTCGATCGTGCTCTGCCACATCTCGCACGTGTACGAGACCGGCTGCTCGCTCTACTTCACCGTCGCGGCGAAGGAGGCGGCCGACGGCCTGGCCCAGTGGGAGAAGGCGAAGGCCGCCGCGAGCGACGCGATGATCGCCGCCGGCGCCACCATCACCCACCACCACGCGGTCGGCACCGACCACAAGCCGTGGTTCGCGCAGGAGGTCGGTCCACTCGGCGTCTCGGTCCTGCGCGCGGTCAAGGCCGACCTCGACCCGACCGGCATCCTCAACCCGGGGGTGCTGATCCCGTGAGCTCCCCGAAGAGCAGCAGAGCCTTCGCGTTCCTGGTGAACCCGGCCTCGGGCGGCGGGGCCGCCCCCGGTGCGGTCGTGCCGGTCGCCCGGCTGCTGCGCGAGGCGGGCGCCACCGTCGACGTCACGTACTCACCCGGCCCCCACGCGATGGTGCGGCTGGTCGACGAGGCCGTCGGCCGCGGCGACGTCGTGGTCTCCGTGGGCGGCGACGGCATGCTCTCCTCGCTGGCCGGCCTGGTCTCCGCGCGCGGCGGGACGCTCGGCGTCCTGCCGGCCGGCCGCGGCAACGACTTCGCCCGGATGCTCGGGCTGCCGGGCACCGCCGAGGAGCAGGCCGCACTGCTGCTGACCGGCGCCGCGAGACACCTCGACCTGCTCGCGGTCACGATCGGCGGCGAGCGGCGGCTGGTCGCGGGCTCGGTCTACGCGGGCGTCGACGCCCGCGCCGCGGAGATCGTCGGCCGGGCGCGGTGGGTGCCGCGCCGGGTCCAGTACCCGTACGCCGCGCTCCGCGCGCTGGCGACCTACCAGCCCGGGAGGTACCGGGTCGCGGTCGACGGCATCGAGCACGAGTACGCCGCCGCCACGGTCGTGGTCGCGAACTCGGCGTACTACGGCCAGGGCATGCGGATCGCGCCCTCCGCCTCGGTCGAGGACGGCGTGCTGGACGTGGTCGTGATCGAGGCGGCCGGCCGGCTGGCGCTGATGCGCTCGCTGCCGAAGGTGTACGACGGCGGCCACGTCTCGCTGGACGAGGTGACGGTGCTGGCCGGCAAGCGGGTCGAGGTGCGCGGCACCGCCCGCTCGCCCATCCCGGTGGGCGCGGACGGCGAGCCGCTCGGCCCGCTCCCCGGCGTCGGTGCCGCTCCCGCGGTCGTCGAGGTCGTCCCGGGAGCGCTCCCGGTGATCTGTGCCGACCCGAGCGGCGCCGGCGGGGGCTAACCCGGACCGGCGGTCGTCGTTGGGTCAGCACGGGAGCCTCACCCCGGCACCGGACGGCACTCGTCGACGGTCGAGAAGTCGTCGAGGATCCCGACCACGTCGGAGCAGGCGATCTTCACGTTCTTCTTCACCCGGGAGGTGCCGTCGGCGCCGGCGAACATCGGGTGGGTGCCCGCTCGCTCGTGCTGCTCGTGCCCGACACCGCCACCAGCGGGTGCGGCTACACGATCGGGGCCGAGCGCGCGATGCCGACCGCGACGCCGACCGCGTCTCCGACGTGACGGTCCGGACCCGCGGCGGCAAGCCGCGGGCCGGCGTACCGGTGCGGACACCTGCGCGGCAAGTCGGTGCGGCACTCGTTCGCCAAGCCCGGCACCTACCGGGTCGTGCTGCGCGTGACCGACGGCACCGACACCACCGCGATGCGGTTCTTCGTCAAGGTGCTCCGGCGCGGCTGAGCGCCCCACGCGTCCCGGGTAACGCGGGGTTATGACGTCTGGGCACCCTGTTCGAACGGGATCACAGACGGTCTAACCCCGCGTTACTCGGGCAGGCGCGCGAGGAACGCGCCGACGCCAGCAGCGGCATCTCGACCGGGTGGGCCCGGCCGGGCAGGAGCAGGGCGCGCCTCACGCGAAGGCCCAGACCATCAGCTCGGTCGGCACCGCCGCGGTCACGGACAGCCCGGGCGTGTCGGTGATGCGGAACGCGTCGCCGTCGGCCAGCGGCTCGGCCAGCGACGACCGCGTGAGCGCGCCCCCGGCGACGAACGCGTGCTGGAGCGGCTCGTCGGGGAGCGTCACGGTGTCCCCGGTCCCGAGCCGCGCGACGAGCAGCCGCGCGCCGCCGAGCGCGACGACCTCCGACAGCTCGCCGGGAGTCAGCGTCACCGGGGTGACCGAGTACGCCGGCGTGCCGCCGTCCTCGGAGCGCAGCCAGGCCTGCACGAACCGGACCTGACCCTCGGGCCCGGCGATCTCCGAGTGCGTCACGCCCGAGCCGGCCGACAGCACCTGCACCTCGCCCGGCCGCACGACCCCGTCGTGGCCCGCCGAGTCGTGGTGCCGCAGCGAGCCCGACAGCACCCACGTGACGATGTCGACGTCGGCGTGCGGGTGGTCGGGGAAGCCGGCCCCGGCCTTGAGCCGGTGGTCGTCGTGGCACACCAGCGGGCCGAGCGCGACGTTCTCCGGGTCGTAGTGGCCGCCGAAGGAGAAGGAGTGGCGGGTGAAATACCCCTCACCCCGGGTGAGGTAACGGTCGGTTCCCCGGCGGATCTCCACGCTCATCTGCATGATTGTGCCCGTGGCCTTCCCCCAGCTGCCGCCCGGCTTCCGTTTCGGCACCAGCACCGCGGCGTACCAGATCGAGGGCGCCGCGACCGAGGACGGGAAGGGCCCGAGCATCTGGGACACCTTCACGGCCCAGGAGGGCCGGATCCGCAACGGCGACACCGGCGACGTCGCGTGCGACCACTACCACCGGTACGCCGAGGACGTGGCCCTGATGACGCGGCTGGGGGTCGGCGGCTACCGGCTGTCGGTGTCGTGGCCGCGCATCCAGCCGACCGGGTCCGGGAAGGCCAACCGGGCCGGGCTCGACTTCTACGACCGGCTGGTCGACGAGCTGCTCGCCCACGACATCGAGCCGATGGTCACGCTCTACCACTGGGACCTGCCGCAGGCGCTCGAGGACGACGGCGGCTGGCTGAGCCGTGACACCGTCGACCGGTTCGCCGACTATGCCGCGATCCTCGGTGAGAGGTTCGCCGACCGGGTCGAGCACTGGGTCCCGGTCAACGAGCCGAACGTCGTGATGATGATGGGCTACGCGCTCGGTGTGCACGCCCCGGGCAAGGAGCTGATGTTCGACTCGCTGCCGGTCGCGCACCACCTGCTGCTCGGCCACGGCCGGGCCGCGGTCGCGCTGCGCGCCGCGGGGGCCGCCAGCGTCGGCTGCGCGAACAGCCACGCCCCGATGTGGCCGGCCTCCGACGACGAGGCGGACGTCGGCGCGACGAAGCTCTTCGACGCGCTCTGGAACGGCATGTTCACCGAGCCGATGCTGCTCGGCCGCTACCCGCAGGACCTCCAGCCGCTGCTGGACCCGATCGTCCGCGACGGCGACCTGGCCACGATCCGGCAGCCGCTCGACTTCTACGGCGTCAACTACTACAACCCGTTCAAGATCGGCGCCGCGCGCGAGGACGCCGACATGCCGTTCGAGTTCCGCGAGCTCGTCGGCTACCCCGTCACGGACTTCGGCTGGCCGGTCGTCCCCGACGCGCTGCGCGAGTGGCTGATCACGCTGCGCGCCCGCTACCGCGCCGCGCTGCCGCCGATCTACATCACCGAGTCCGGCTGCGCCTACAACATGGGCCCGGACGAGAACGGCGTCGTCGACGACCAGCCGCGCATCGACTACCTCGACGCGCACCTGCGCGCGGTCGCCACCGCCGTCCAGCGCGGCGTCGACGTCCGCGGCTACTACACGTGGTCGCTCCTGGACAACTTCGAGTGGTCCGAGGGCTTCAGCCAGCGCTTCGGCCTCGTGCACGTCGACTACGACACGCTGGTCCGCACCCCGAAGCGGTCCTTCGCGTGGTTCGCCGACGTGATCGCGGCGCAGACCAGGTCGGTCGGCTGATGCCGAGTCGGCGCTGTTTCAGCTGAGACGGCGCCGACTCGGCCTGCGCGGGGGACACCATAGAGTGACCGGCATGCTCCAGCGTGCCCGGTCCCTGGCCCCCGTGCTGGCCCTCGTCCTGCTGGCGGTGCCCATCCTCTTCGGGCTGATCGACGGCGCGACCGGCGTCCTCGTCGGGCTCGCGTTCTCCGGGCTGGTCGTCGTGGTCGCGGCCGCGCTGTACGTGCTGGTCGAGGTCGTCAACCGGCGCTTCGACCAGCTGGAGAAGAGGCTCGCGAAGCGGCAGCGGCGGCAGCCGCAGCGGCCGCAGCTCCCGAAGGGCGTCGCGACCGTGGCGCACCTGAAGAAGGAGCGCGACCACCACGCCAAGCGCACGCAGGACATCGTCAACCTCTTCTCGATGGTGCCGATCAGGTCCGGCATCCCGGCGCTCGGTCTCTGGACCGCGTCGGCCGACCTGCTCGTCGAGCTCGTCGACCGGCTCGTCGCCGAGCGCCCGGCCGTCGCGGTCGAGGGCGGCAGCGGCGTCTCGACGGTCGTGATGGCGCTCGCCGTCCGCGAGCACGGCCTGCCGACCCGGGTCGTCGCCCTCGAGCACAACGCCGAGTGGGCCGCGCACACCCGCCGCATGCTGGAGCGCCACGGCGTCGCGGAGCACGCCGAGGTCCGGGTCGCCCCGCTGGCGCCGACGTCGCTCGAGGGCCACGACACGCCCTGGTACGACGAGGCGGCGGTCGCCGACCTCACCGACATCGGCCTCGTGCTGGTCGACGGCCCGCCGGAGGGCACCGGCCCGCGGGCCCGCTACCCGATGATCCCGCTGCTGCGCGACAAGCTCGCCGAGCGCTGCACGATCCTCGTCGACGACACCGCGCGCCCCGGCGACGCGGACGTGGTGGAGTCGTGGCGGCCGATCCTGCCCGGCTTCGAGTTCGAGCTGCTCGCGCTCGACAAGGGCGCCGCGGTCCTCACGAGGAAGTGACGGTGCTCGGGGACCTCGCGACGCCGGCCCTCGTGCTGGGCGCCGACCCGGGCCCGCTGCCGGAGGGCGTCGCGTACGCCGCACCCGGTGCGGAGGTCCCCGACCGCAGGTGGGCCACGGTCCTGCTGGCCGTCGCCGACGCCACCGCCCTCCGCCTGGCCGTCTCCGACCTGCCCGACGTGGGCCGGGCGAAGCACGTCGCCTGCCACCTCGCGCAGGCCGACGGCCCGGTCACGACCGTGCAGCGTCCCGAGTGGCCGCCGCTGGCGCGCCTCGACGCCGAGACCCCGGACGGCGGAGCCCTCACCCGGATGACCTTCCGCCGGCCCGCACCCGCAGCCGCGGTGCTCGCCGAGCTGGCCCGGCACACCGGCACGCCGGTCGTCTCCGGCCACCACGGGCTGGTCGTCGAGGGCATCCCGCGTCCCATGGACCCGAGCGTGGTCTCCGACGAGGTCCCGGCGTCGATCGGCCGGGGCGAGGAGTCCGAGGTCCTCGGCCGCGCCCCGGCGGTGGTCGACCCCGGGCTCGGCCCGCTCGACGAGGCGCTGCTCAACCCGGTCGGCTTCCGTCGCGACTGGGACCGCGGCCCGGTCCCGCTCCCGGACGGCGAGCCGACACCGGCCCTCGTCGCCGGGCTCCGCGACGCCCAGGCGGTGCTCGTGGGTCCCGGCGCGGACCCGCGGATGGTCGCGGGGCTGGCGATGGCCGGCGTGCCGCTGGTCGGTGAGGGGTTCGCCGAGGTGGATCTGGACGACCCCATGCGCCGCGAGGAGCACTCCGTCCGCCTCCGCCGGGCGGCCCTGCGCGAGCACTCCTCCCTCGGCTGGCGCCAGCGCACCGGCGCGGCCGCGGGCATCCGGACGGCGGCGTACCCCTCGGTGAGCGTGCTGCTCGCGACCCGACGGCCCGAGCAGCTGCCCTTCGCGCTCGCGCAGGTGGCCCGGCAGCGCGGGGTCGAGCTGGAGCTGGTGCTGGCGACGCACGGGTTCGAGGCGGACCCGGCGGTCGTGCGCGAGCACCTCGGCGGCGTGCCCCTGACCGTGCTGCCGCAGCACCGGGACACGGTCTTCGGCGACGTGCTGCGCGCGGCGACCGATGCGGCCGCGGGCGACGTCGTGGTGAAGATGGACGACGACGACTGGTACGGCCCCGACGTGATCGCGGACCTGCTGCTGGCCCGGCACTACTCCGGCGCCGAGCTCGTCGGGATGCCCGCCGAGCTGGTCTACCTCGAGCCGATCCGCACGACGGTGCGGCGCCGCGGCCCGAGCGAGAACTTCGGTGCCGTCGTCGCAGGCGGCACGATGAGCATCGACCGGGCGCTGCTGCGGGCGGTCGGCGGCTTCCGGTCGGTGCCGCGGCACGTCGACGCGCGGCTGCTCGAGGACGTGCGCGCGGCCGGCGGCCGGGTCTACCGCACCCAGGGCCTCGGCTACGTCCTGCGCCGCACCGCCGGCGGCCACACCTGGGACAGCGGCCTGGGCTACTTCCTCACCCGCCAGAGCCTCGCCGCCCAGTGGCGCGGCTTCCGTCCCAGCGAGCTCCTAGAGATCAGGGGGGAGATCCCATGACCCAGCCTCGCGTGAAGCGCAACGACTGGGGCTCGCTGGACGCCCCGGCCCTCGGCTCCTGGGAGCCGTCGCTGTCGGTGTCGGTCGTGATCCCGGCGTACGGCGCCCAGCGGCTGCTGCCCTACGTGCTCGCCGGGCTGGCGTCCCAGACGTACCCGGCGTACCTGCTCGAGGTGGTCGTCGCCGACGACGACCCGCGCGAGCCGCTGGAGCTGCCGGAGATCCGGCCCGAGCACACGCGGATCGTCCGTGTCGAGGAGGGCTGGGGCCGCGCGAACGCCTGCCACACCGGGGTTCTCGCGTCCGAGGGCCAGGTGATCCACTGGCTCGACGCCGACATGCTGGTCGAGCCCGAGGAGGTCGAGGCGCAGCTGCGCTGGCACCACCTGGTCGACCACGCGGTGGTGCTCGGGCACAAGTGGTTCGTCGACCCGCAGCCCCTGCTGGCCCGGGCCCCCGACGCCCGCGGGCGGCTGCACGAGGTGTTCGCGGACGTCGAGAGCGAGCGACACTGGGTCGAGGACGTCTGGGACAAGACCGAGGACCTGCGTGCCGCCGGTCCGCGCGCGCTGCGCACCCACGTCGGCGCGACCGCCTCGCTGCGCCGGACGCTCTACGACGAGAGCGGCGGCATGGACACCACGCTCCGGCTGGGCGAGGACATCGACCTCGGCTACCGGCTCGCGCAGGTCGGTGCCGTCTTCGTCGCCGACCGCGAGGCCCGCTCCTGGCACCTCGGCCGCACCCACCAGCAGCAGCGGCAGGACGAGGTCAACGACTACAACCAGCCGTTCCTCACCGACCGCGTGCCCGACCTCCAGCCGCAACGGCGGCGCGGGCGGCTCTACAGCACGCCCTACCTCGAGGTCGTGCTCGACACCCGCGGCGAGGCGCACGGCGACGTGCAGGCCGTGGTCGACTCGGTGCTCGCGTCGTCGCTGTCCGACCTCGCGGTGACGCTGCTGGGCGACTGGTCGGGGATCTCCGAGGAGCGCATCCACCCGCTCGACGACCCCCGGAAGTCCGCGCGCCTGCTCCGGGCGTCGTACGCCGGCGAGCCGCGCGTGACGCTCGCCGAGTCGCTCCCGCCGCCCACGGGGCAGTTCCGGATGGTGCTCGGCAGCGCCGCCTGGGCCCCGACCCCCGAGACCCTGGGGACGCTGGTGCTGCACCTGGAGCGCACCCACCACGGGCTGCGACAGGTGATGATGCCGGACGGGTCGTCCGCGCGGGTCGAGCGCACTGCGGCGTACGCCCGGGCGCGCAAGGTCGCCGAGCCGGGCGAGGACCTCGACGACGTGGTCGACGAGCTCTTCGGCTCGTGGTGGGTCGAGGGCGGCGACGCGGGGTTCGAGCCGAGCGCGACGATCAAGCGGCCCCGGCTGCGCGGCACCGCGGGCGTGGCCCAGGACCCGGCCGAGTCCTGGCGGGCGCTGGGCGGCAAGGTCGAGGCGCCGCAGCAGCCGAAGCCCGCGGCCCCTCCGGAACCGAAGCGGCGCGGCCTCGGGTCGCTGCTGCGCCGGAAGGCTGACTAGGGTGCCGGACATGGTGCGCCGGATCGTCCTCGTGCTCGGGTCCGGGAGCGGCACGGTCGCCGGAGCCCTGCAGGCGCTGGGGATCCGCGCGCCCGAGCCGGAGTGGGTGACGCGGCTGCACGCCGACCTGCTCGACCGCAGCGACGTCGCCCTCCACGACGGCCGCCCGGCCGCGTGGCTCGAGGCCGGCAAGGTCGCCGTCCTCGACGGGCCGCGCGAGCGGCTCCAGACCTGGCTGCGCCGGCAGCTCGAGGAGACGCCCGAGCTCGTGGTCGCTGACCCGGGCCTGGCCTGGTTCCTCGGCCTCTGGCAGTGGGCCGCGCTGCGCTGCGGCGCGACCGTGGTGCCCGTCCTCGTGGTCGGCGCGGAGCCCGAGCCGGGCGACGACACCGAGCGCACGGCCGCGCGGGTGAACGCGATGCTCCACATCGAGCGCGCGACCCGCGACACCCCGCGGCACCTGGTCGACCACGCCGCCCTGCGCGCCGACTGGACGGTCCCGATCGCCTCGCTCGACCTCGACGCGGTGCGGTCGGCGACCGCGCAGGACCAGCGCGCGGTGCACGACTTCCTGCGCGCCGACCGGCCGATCGTGACGACCACCTGGGACGAGCTGTCGGTGCCCGCGCGGCTGCGCGACCTCGGCGCCGCCACCCAGCGCGCGCTGGCGGACGACGACCGCCCGGCGCTCGACCAGCTGCGGGCGGCGTACCTCGACCTCTACGAGGAGGCCGAGAGCATCAGCCAGTCGTCGGTGGTCGCGGTGCGCAACCGCCGGCGGAAGCAGCCGTGAGCCACGACGTCGTCTGGCCGTGGGAGGCCGGACAGCCGCTCGCGCCCGGGCTCACCTGCGTCTTCCGGGTGAAGAACGAGGCGCGCAACCTGCCGTGGGTGCTGCCGCCGATGCTCGAGGCCGTCCAGCACGTGGTGCTGGTCGACAACGGCTCCGACGACGGGACGCCCGAGGTCGCGCAGCGGGTCGTGGACCGGGCGGGTGCCGCGGACCGGTTCACGCTGACGTCGTACCCCTTCACGGTCAGCCGTGCCGGCGCCGAGCACCTCGCGACGCCTCCGGACTCCGTGCACTCGCTGACCCACTTCTACAACTGGTCGTTCGCGCACGTGCGGACGGCGTACTCGATGAAGTGGGACGGCGACATGGTGCTCACGCCGGAGGGCGTGCTCGCGCTGCGCGACCTGGCGTGGCAGCTCGAGCGGACCGGCGCGGTGGTGCTGGTGCCGCGGCACCCGGTGACCGTCGAGAGCGAGTCGGTGGCGTGGATCGACCTGCGCACGCGCTACCTCGAGCCGTGGATCTACCCGATGGGCCCGGAGTACACCTACGTGAAGGGCTTCGAGTGGGAGGTGCGCGAGTTCCCCGCCGGCTCCGAGCGGATCGTGATGCCCGACGGCATGTGCGTCGAGCTGAAGTGGCTCGACCTCGACGAGTTCGCGCACTGGAGCTCGTCGTCGTTCGAGGACGCGCACCGCTCGCCGCGCAAGCAGCGCGAGTGGGAGGTCTACCAGGCCCTGGTCGGCGGGCGCGGCGACGAGGTCGAGGAGCTGCACCGGATCGAGGCGCCGGCCGACGTCCATGTGGTCGACCACGTCCTGCACACCTGGCTGCCCGCCGCCGCACGGCCGCTCGTCAGGAGGCCGCGCCTTGCGTGAGCTGCGGTTCGCCGACCTCGTCGACCTCCGGGCGTACGCCGGCACGGCGGACGAGCGGGCGCCCGCGATCGCGATCCACCTCGACGCCGCCCCCGGCGCGCTCTCGCTCGTGCCGCGCCCCGAGTGGCCGCGGCTGACCGCGGTCCGCTCGCGCCGCGACGGCGACGGCTGGGTCCTCGTCGCGCGGTTCGCGCGACCGGCGCCGGTGGCCGAGGTCGTCGCCGAGGTCGGCCGGCAGGCGGTGTGGCCGTCGGTCGTCGCCACCCGGCCCGGACTCGATCTGCGGGTGCTGAACCCGATCGGCTTCCGGCCCGCCTGGGACCGGGGTGTCGTCGACCTGCCGCCGGGCCCGGCCTCCGCGGCGATGGTCACCTCGCTGCGGGACGCCCAGGGGGTGCGGGTGCCGGCCGGCGCCGACCCGGAGACCGTGGCGGGGCTGGCGATGGCCGGCGTCCCGCTCGTCGGCGAGGGCTTCGCCGAGGTCGACCTCGACGACCCGATCGCGCGTGAGGAGCACAGCATCGAGCTGCGCCGGGCGGCCATCGACGCCCACGGCTCGGTCGGCTGGCAGCGGCCGGTGTCGGTGCTGCTGGCCACCCGCCGGCCCGAGCAGCTCGACTTCGCGATCGCCCAGGTCGCGCGGCAGCGCGGGGTCTCGCAGCTGGAGCTGGTCCTCGCGCCGCACGGCTTCGACGTCGACCCGCTGGCGGTGCGCAACGCCACCGGCCTGCCGGTGAAGGTGGTCCCGGCGCCCGAGGACATGCTGTTCGGCGACGTACTGCAGCAGGCGGCGACGGCCGCCGACGGCGACGTACTGCTGAAGATGGACGACGACGACTGGTACGCCCCCGACGCCGTCGCCGACCTGCTCCGCGCCCGCGCCTACAGCGGGGCCCAGCTGACCGGGATGCCCCCCGAGTTCCACTACCTCGCCCCGGTCGACGTGACCGTCAAGCGTGGCCACCCCACCGAGCTCTACGCCAACGTCGTCGCCGGCGGGACCATGCTCGTCGACCGCGACGTGCTCCGCGAGGTCGGCGGCTTCCGCAGCGTGCGCAAGTACGTCGACCGTCAGCTGCTCACCGCGATCACCGCCGCCGGCGGGGCGATCTACCGCACCCACGGCTTCGGCTACCTCCTGCGCCGCAACGAGTCCGGCCACACCTGGCAGGTCGACCTGGAGTACCTGCTCGACCCCTCCCGCGTCCAGCAGCGCTGGGACGGCCTCACGCCCCCGCGCCTCCTCGAGCTCTGAAACGCCGAGTCGGCGCTGTTTCAGCTGAAACAGCGCCGACTCGGCGGCTAGCGGCGGCCGAGCGCGCGGACCGTCCAGCCGGCGGCGCGCCAGGTGTCGAGGTCGAGGCGGTTGCGGCCGTCGATGACCTGCTTGCGGCGCACAACCTCGCCCAGCTCGTCGAGGGAGATCTCGCGGAACTCCGGCCACTCCGTCAGGTGCAGGATCAGGTCGGCGTCGCGGGCGGCGGCGAGCGCCGACTCGGCGTAGTCGAGCGTCGGGAACATCGCGCGGGCGGTCTCGTTGGCCTTCGGGTCGTAGACCGAGACCCGGGCGCCGCGCAGGTGGAGCTGGCCGGCGATGGCGAGGGCGGGAGAGTCGCGCACGTCGTCGCTGTGCGGCTTGAACGCCGCGCCCCACACGCCGATGCGGGTGCGGGAGACGCTGCCGCCGAGCATCGCGGTCGCGATCTGCACGACCCGGTTGCGCTGGCGCAGGTTGATGTCGTCGACCTGGCGCAGGAACGACATGGTGTCCTCGACGCCCAGCTCGCCCGCCCGCGACAGGAAGGCCCGGATGTCCTTGGGCAGGCAGCCGCCGCCGAAGCCGACGCCGGCGTTGAGGAACTTCCGCCCGATCCGGTCGTCGTGGCCGATCGCGTCGGCCAGGTCGACGACGTCGCCGCCGGCGGCCTCGCACACCTCGGCGACCGCGTTGATGAAGGAGATCTTCGTGGCCAGGAAGGCGTTCGCGGACACCTTCACCAGCTCGGCCGTGGCGAAGTCGGTGACGACGACCGGCGTGCCGGCCGCGACGATCGGCACGTAGAACTCCCGCAGCACCCGCTCGGCACGCTCCGACGCGACGCCGAAGACCAGCCGGTCCGGCTCGAGGGTGTCCTCGACCGCGAAGCCCTCGCGCAGGAACTCCGGGTTCCACGCCAGCTCGGCGCCATTGGTCAGCAGCCCGGACAGCCGCTCGGCCGTGCCGACCGGGACGGTGGACTTGCCGACGACCAGCGCCGTCTCGGAGAGGTACGGCGCCAGCGACTCGACCGCGCTGTCGACGTACGACACGTCGGCGCCGAGCCCGTCGCTGCGCTGCGGGGTGCCGACGCAGACGAAGTGGAGGTCGCCGAACGCGCCCGCCTCGGCGAAGGAGTCGGTGAAGCGCAGCTTGCCGGAGGCCACGTGCTTGGCGAGCAGGTCCTCGAGCCCCGGCTCGTAGAACGGGACCTTGCCCGCCGCCAGCGACTCCCGCTTCTGCGGGTCGATCTCGACGCCGAGGACGTCGTACCCGAGCTCCGCCATGCTGGCTGCGTGGGTCGCGCCGAGGTAGCCGCAACCGATGACCGTGACCTTCACGCCCGCGAGTCTAGGAGTCGGGCGACGTCAGCGCGGTGGCCAGCCGGTGAACCATGCGGTCGACCCGCTCCGGGCTGGTGGCCAGGTTGAGGCGGGCGTGGCCGTCGAGCCCGGGCTGGTAGTCCGACCCGGGGCTGAGCCGCAGGCCGTGCCGCAGCGCGGCCGCCGCCGGGTCGACGCGGTAGGCCCGCAGGTCGAGCCAGGCCAGGTAGGTCGCCTCGAGCGGCCGCATCCGCGCCTGCGGGAGCCGCTCGGCCAGCCGCTCGGTGAGCAGCGTGCGGTTGCCGTCGAGCCGATCGACGAGCGCGGCCAGCCAGGCGTCGCCCTCGCGCCAGGCCGTGGTGCCGGCGACGATGCCGAGCGACGACCACGCGTTCTGCGTCGGGATGGGAAGGGCCCGCGCGGTCGCGCGGTCGGCCTCGTCGAGCAGCACCAGGTGAGCGTTGTGGGTGCCGGGCATGTTGAACGACTTCGACGCGCTGGTGACCAGCACCGCGCGCTCGTCGACCGTGAGGTACGGCGTGAAGGTGGCGCCCGGCAGCGTGAGCGGCCCGTGGATCTCGTCGGCGACCACGCGCACGCCGTGGCGGCGCGCCACCTCGGCGAGCGCGGCCAGCTCGTCGCGCGTCCAGGCCCGGCCGAGCGGGTTGTGCGGGTTGCACAGCAGGAGGGTGCGGGCGCCGGCTGCGAAGGCCCGCTCGACCGCGTCGAGGTCGAGGGTCGCCTCGGCCGCGTCCGGGTCGAGCGCCACCGGGACGAGCTCCCGGCCGGTCACGGCCACCACGTCGCGGAACGGCGGGTAGCAGGGCAGCGGCACCACGACCGGGCCCGGCGGACAGAGCGCCTCGAGGGCGATCCGCATCCCGGCCATCACCGAGCCGGCCGGGACGACCGCGTCGGCCGGCACGTCCCACGACCAGTGCCGCGCGGCGAACCCGGAGAACGCCGTACCCAGCCCGCCGTCGCCGTACGGCGGATAGCCGACCGCGCCGGTCCGGACGCTGCGGACCAGCGCCTCCTCGATCGGCTCGGCGAGCCGGAAGTCCATCTCGGCCACCCAGGCCGGGATCACGCCCGGCTCGACGTCCCACTTGAGCGGGAAGGCGGCGCGGGCCTGGCCGTCGGTGAGGTCGCGGATCACCGGCCCATTCAACCCCGCCCGGCTACCGTGACGGGATGAAGTGGGTGCTCGGCCTGGCCGGTGTGGTCGTCGCCGGGCTGCTCACCGCCTGCACGTCGGAGCCGGACCCTCCACCGACACCCGCGGCGCCCCGCTCGACGACACCGGCTCCGATCGAGCCTGCGGACACGATCGACCCGGCTCCCCGGCGCCCGGTCGTCGACGCGAACACCGACCCGGACCCGCTGGACCTCGGCGAGCCGGCGGGTGAGGTCACCACGCTGACGATCGTCGGCGACATCATGCTCGGCCGCCGCGTGACCGGGCAGCCGGCGCTCGCGCCGATGGCCGAGCGACTCGCGGCCGCCGACATCACCGTCGGCAACCTCGAGAGCACCCTGGCCACGCTCGGCCCGCCGAGCCCCGACCAGGACACCGGCGACCACTTCCACGCGCCACCGTCGGTGCGCGGCGACCTGCGGCAGGCGGGGTTCGACGTGCTGAGCCTGGCCAACAACCACACCGGCGACTACGGCGACGCCTCGCTCGTCTCGACGGTGTCGCTGCTGCGCGAGGCCGGGTTCGCGACGTTCGGCGCGGGACCGGACCTGCGGGTGGCGCGCGAGCCGGCCGTCGTACGCCGCAACGGGATCAGCTTCGGCTTCACCGGGTTCAACGCGATCGGTGAGACGCACGAGGCCGGCCCGGGGCAGCCGGGTGCGCTGTCGGTGAGCATGCCGCCGCGGACGGGACCGCTCGACGCCGGCGAGCTCGACCGGGTGCTCGGCGACGTGCGCCGCCTCGACCGGCGGGTCGACGTCGTCGTGGTGCTGCCGCACTGGGGCGACCAGTACACCTACGAGCCCGTGCCCGAGCAGCGGCGGGTCGCCCGCGCGCTGGTGGACGCGGGCGCGGACCTCGTCGTCGGCGGGCACCCGCACTGGGTGCAGGGCGCGTCGCTGATCGGTGACGCCCTGGTCGTCCACTCGCTCGGGAACTTCGTCTTCGACATGACCACCCCGGAGACGAACGAGGGGCTCGCGCTGGAGGCGACCTTCTGGGACGACCGGCTGGTGTCGGCCGAGCTCGTGCCCTATCGGATGGGAAGCGACCACGCGCCGCGGGTCGTGCCGGTGAGCGAGGCGGAGCGGGTGCTGGCCGGGTTCCGGGAGTTCAGCTCGCCCGGAGCCAGGCCATGAGCACCCGCCCGACGCGCCCGAGCTGAGCGGGGTCGACGACCCGCGGCAGGTCGTCGGCGGAGTGGTACTCGTCGTAGTCGGTGCTGCCCAGCCGGGCCGCGGGCACCCCCGCGACCGCGAACGACTCGTGGTCGCTGGTCGTGTTGGCCGCGACGACCACGGGCACCTTCGCCCGCTTCGCGGCCGCCGCGAGGTCCTCGGCCGGCCCCAGGTCGGTGCCGGGGAAGAAGCCGATCGGCACGCGCGTGCCGACGCCCACCCGGTCGAGGGAGACCATCGCGGTCACGTCGCCCGCGTCCTCGACGTACCGCTTCGACCCGAAGTGGTGGAGGTCGCCGGCCCCGCGCGGCTCCTCGCCGCCGAACAGCACCAGCACCACCTGCGGCTCGCCCGCCAGCACCCGCGCGAGCTCCATCACCACCGCGACGCCGGACGCGTTGTCCTCCGCGCCGGGGGAGACCGCGATCGTGTCGAGGTGCGCCCCGACCACCGTGTGGGGTCGCTCGGGGTCGAAGGCGGGTGGCTCGGCGACCACGTTGAACGACATGCCCGCCGCGGCCGGCACGCCCCACGAGTCGCCGGCCGGCACCCGGAAGCGCTGCCGGCGCACGTCGTACCCCGCGCTCTCGAGGCGTGGCTGGAGGAGGTCCGCGGCGGCGGCGTACTCCGGCTCGGTGGCCAGGCGCGGTCCGCGACCGGCGAGCAGCCGCACCGTCGCCATCGCCCGCTCGGCCTCGAAGGTCTTCGGGACGATCGTGGGCGCCGCGGACGTGGGCATCGAGGGGGACGTGGGCATCGGGGCGGACGTCGTCGGCGTCGGCTGCTTGGAGTCGACGACCGGGGCGTCGGAGCAGCCGGCGGTCAGGAGCACGCCCGCCGTGATGGAGCCCACCACCGCTCTCCTCATGGAACGACGGTACGCCGCCGCCGGTGGGCCCTAGCCTGTCCTTCATGCGCCTGCGTCGAACCCTGGCGGCTGCGGCCGTCGTCCCCGTGATCCTCGCCGTCTCGGCCTGTGCTCCGGAGGAGGACTCGTCCTCGTCCGCGGATGACCTCACGCCCACCGGCTCCGAGTCCGCCGACGCCTGCGCCACGGACACGCTCCCGCTGCGCACGGCCGGTCAGCTGACCGTCGGCACCGACTCGCCGGCGTACGAGCCCTGGTTCGTCGACAACGACCCGACCAACGGGAAGGGCTACGAGTCCGCCGTCGCCTACGCGGTCGCCGAGCAGCTCGGCTTCTCCGCCGACCAGGTCGAGTGGGTCAAGGTGCCGTTCAACTCGTCGTACGCGCCGGGCCCGAAGAACTTCGACTTCGACATCAACCAGATCTCGATCAACCCCAAGCGTGCCGAGGCGGTCGACTTCTCCGACGGCTACTACCAGGCGTCGCAGGCGGTGATCGCGCTCGAGGGCACCGACGGTGCCGAGGCCACCAGCCTCGAGGACCTCCAGGGCCTGCGCCTGGGCGCCCAGACCGGCACCACCTCGCTCACCGCGATCCGCGACGTGATCCAGCCCGACACCGACGCCGTCGTGTTCGAGGACACCAACGTCGCCAAGCAGGCGCTCCAGAACGACCAGGTCGACGCGATCCTCGCGGACCTGCCGACGGCCTTCTACATCTCCGCGGTCGAGATCCCGAAGAGCGTGCTGGTCGGGCAGTTCCAGCCGGAGACCGGCGAGCAGGAGGAGTTCGGCATGCTGTTCGAGAAGGGCAGCGAGCTCGTGCCGTGCGTGAACCAGGCGCTCGCGGCGCTGCGCGAGGACGGCACGCTCGACGAGATCGAGCAGCAGTGGCTCTCCGACGTCGTGGACGTGCCCGAGCTCCAGTGAGCGACTGGTCACCGAGCCAGCACGAGCTCGACCGCCGGCGGGTCCGGAAGCGGGAGCAGACGCGGTCGGCGCTGATCGCGACGGCGATGACCGTCGCCGTCTTCGTGACCGGCGCGCTGGTCCTCACCGGCTCGCCGGGCTGGCCGAGCGTCAAGGCGCTCTTCTTCAGCTGGGACGACGCGCGTGAGGCGCTCCCGGGCATCTGGGACGCGCTCTGGCTGAACGTGAAGATGTTCCTCATCGCCGAGGTCTTCATCCTGGTCTTCGCGATGCTGATCGCGCTGGCCCGGGTCAGCCGCTCGCCGTGGCTCGCGCCGCTGCGGATCACGGCGGTCGTCTACACCGACGTCGTCCGCGGCATCCCGACGATCCTGCTGGTCTACCTGCTCGCGTTCGGCATGCCGGCGCTGCGGCTCCAGGGGCTGCCCAGCAGCACGTTCTTCTGGGCGACGGTGGCCTTGATCGTCTCCTACAGCGCGTACGTCGCCGAGGTGTTCCGCTCGGGCATCGAGTCCGTCCACCCGTCACAGTGGGCGAGCGCGCAGGCCCTCGGCCTGTCCCGCGGCCAGACCCTGCGGCACGTCGTGGTCCCGCAGGGGGTACGCCGCGTCGTACCGCCGCTGCTCAACGACTTCGTCTCGCTCCAGAAGGACACCGCGCTCGCGTCGGCGGCCGCCGTCTTCGAGGCCGTGTTCGTCGCGCGCGACTACGGCAACTTCAACTTCAACTACACGCCGCTGGTCGTCGTCGCCTGCTTCTTCATCCTGATGACCGTGCCGCTGGCCCGGCTGTGCGACTGGCTGACCGCGCGGATGCGGCGACGTGAGCTGGCGGGTGCCCGGTGAGCCTCCTGTCCGTGTCCGGTCTCCGGAAGTCGTACGGCGACCGCGTGGTCCTCGACGACGTCTCGCTGTCCGTCGAGCCGCACGACGTGGTCTGCCTGATCGGCTCGTCCGGCTCGGGCAAGTCCACGCTGCTGCGCTGCCTGAACCTGCTCGAGGACATCGACGACGGCGTGATCGAGTTCGAGGGCCGCGAGATCTCCGACCCGAGGGTCGACGCGCGCAAGGTGCGGGCCCGGATGGGCATGGTCTTCCAGGCCTACAACCTGTTCCCGCACATGACGGTCGTCGACAACTGCACGCTCGCGCCGCGCCGCGTCCACGGCGTCTCCCGCGCCGCGGCCGAGTCCCGCGCGCTCGACCTGCTCGAGCGGTTCGGGCTGGCCGAGCACGCCCACAAGCACCCCGACCGGCTGTCCGGTGGCCAGCAGCAGCGCGCCGCCCTGGTCCGCGCGCTGTGCACCTCGCCGACCCTGCTGCTCCTCGACGAGATCACCGCCGCCCTCGACCCCGAGCTGGTCGGGGAGGTGCTGTCGATCGTGCGGGCCGAGGCCGAGGCCGGCACCACGATGGTCATCGCCACCCACGAGATGGCCTTCGCTCGCGACGTCGCCACCTCGGTGTGCTTCCTCCACGAGGGCCGGATCCTCGAGCAGGGCCCGCCGTCGGAGATCTTCACCGCCCCCCGTGAGGAGCGGACCCGGCAGTTCCTGCGGCGCGTGCTGTGACGCGGGCCGGCGTGGGCTGGCGGTGACTTGGCCACCGTTTGTGCCGGCAGAACGGTGGCTAGCCCACCGCCGGGGCGAGTCGACCTGCGCGGGCGGTGACCTAGCCACCGTCTGCGCCACGAGGAAGGTGGCTAACCCACCGCTCGCCCGCTGAGCCGGCTCCGCCGAGGACCGACGGCCGTGGAGATCGGGAGGAAGAGGGTTCGCCAGTGCTCGCCGAAGTGTGGGACCGGGCCGCGGTAGCCCTGGGCGAGGAGCGCGCGGTACACCTCGCCCACCAGTGTCTTCGGACGGTGGAGCTTCTCCTTGGTCACCTGGACGTACGGGACGCCCGCCGCTCGCATCAGTCCGTATCGGTCGAGGTCCGCGACGTAGACGGTCCGCTCCTCCTGATGCTGTGCGCCCTCGTACTCGACGACCAGTCCGCCGTGCGCGCGGTAGACGAGGTCCCCGATCACCTCGACGTTCTCCTCGACGTCAACTGCGACGTTCACCTCAGGGCGGGGGAGGCCGGCGAACGAGAGGATCGCTCGGGTCTCGCTCTCCTTGAGCGACCGGGACCGAGGGTCCAGGTGGTCGAGCACCCACAAGGCCTCGTGAGCGCCGTCCCGCCAGGTCGCCGACAACGCCAGGGCCTCGACCGCGCCGACGGTCAGGTGGCCTCCCTGCAGCAACCAGTCGCCGACCTTGATCGCGTCGATCACCCGCGCCCGCGCGCAGTAGGCGATGAAGGCGCCCGCCGGTACGACGCCGGTCGCGTCGACCGGGGCCAGCTGCTTCGTGCGGTGCAGGAAGATCCCGGGCAGCACGAGGTGCAGGTCGGAGCCGACCACGAAGCGGATCGGCCACCGGGGACCGAGGTCCAGTCCGAGTCGCTGGAGTCGCGAGAGGCCCGTGAGGTGGGCATCGTCGGGCAGCGACGAGCCAGCGGCGGTCACCCAGTCGTCGCGGGTCATCACGTGCGCGACGTACCGGTGGACGCGCGGGAAGACCCGCACGAAGCGACTGCCCTCGAGCATCCGTGACGTCACCCCGAGCTCCAGCGCACGCGCCCGCGTGAACGGGCCGCGCAACAGCTCGGGCGGGATCGGCTTCACCTCTCCAGTCCACGCCAACCCGCGCAGAGGCGCGACCGTCCCTCCACAGGAACGCTGACAGCGGTTCTGTCATCATCGGCTCATGAGCATCGAACTCGGCCAGGGCGCGGGGCCGCTGCGGGGCGTGAAGGTCGTCGAGATCGCCGGGATCGGGCCGGGGCCGCACGCGTGCATGATCCTGGCCGACCTGGGCGCGGACGTGATCCGGGTCGAGCGGCCGGGCGGGCAGGCGCTGGCCGGCGGCGGGCCGCACATGCTGCTCAACCGAGGCCGGCCGAGCGTGGCGCTCGACCTCAAGCGGCCCGAGGCCGTCGAGACCGTCCTGCGGCTCGTCGAGGATGCCGACGTCCTCGTCGAGGGCATGCGACCCGGCGTGGCCGAGCGGCTGGGCTTCGGGCCGGAGGACTGCCGGAAGCGGAACGAGCGCCTCGTCTACGGCCGGATGACCGGCTGGGGCCAGGACGGCCCGTTCGCCCAGGCGGCCGGCCACGACATGAACTACATCGCGATCACCGGCGCGCTCCACGGGCTCGGCCAGGACAAGAGCCGGCCGCACTTCCCGGCCAACCTGGTCGGCGACTTCGGCGGCGGGTCGACCTACCTCGTCATCGGCATCCTCGCCGCGCTGCTCGAGGCCAGGACGAGCGGCCAGGGCCAGGTCGTCGACGCCGCCATCGTCGACGGCACCGCGCACCTCAACACGATGACCACGGCCTTCCTGGCGAGCGGCGGGTTCAAGGAGGAGCGCGCCTCCAACATGCTCGACGGCGGCGTGCCCTACTACGACGTCTACGAGACCTCCGACGGCAAGCACATGTCGGTCGGCGCGCTCGAGCCGCAGTTCTACGACGCCTTCCTCGACCTTCTCGGCATCGCGGACACCGCCCCGGACCGCTGGGACCCCGCGCAGGCCGACGCCCTCCGCGCGCTGATCACCGAGAAGTTCCAGCAGCGCACCCAGGCCGAGTGGGTCGCGGTCTTCGAGGGCACCGACGCCTGCGTCGCGGGCATCATCCCCCTCACCGAGGCCGCCGAGCACCCGCACATCAAGGCCCGCGGGACCCTCGTCCACCAGGACGGCTACCTCCAGCCCGCGCCCGCGCCGCGCTTCTCCCGCACGGAGGCCACCATCGGCCGGCCCGCCGAGAGCGCCGGCGACAGCACCCGCGAGGCGCTCGCCGCGTGGGGCGTCGCCGACATCGACGCGCTGATCGAGAGCGGCGCCGCCGTCCAAGCCGACAGAGACCAGTGAAGCCGTTCCTCTTCCTGGGCACCCGCGCGGAGGACGCCGCCGCGGACAGTGAGTACGCCGCCGTGCTCGCCGGGTCCGGGCTGGAGGAGCACCAGCTCGTGCGCGTCCGGGTCGAGGCCGGTCCGCTGGGACCGGTCGACCTCGACCGCTGGTCCGGAATCGTCCTCGGTGGCGGGCCGTTCAACGCCAGCGACCCCGAGGAGGTCAAGAGCCCGGTCCAGCGTCGCGCCGAGGCGGAGCTGCACGCGCTCGCGCGCCAGGTCGTCGAGCGCGACTTCCCCTTCCTCGGCGCCTGCTACGGCATCGGCGTGCTCGGCGGGCTGCCCGGCGGCGTCGTCGACCGGCAGTGGTCCGAGCCGATCTCGGCGGTCGCGGTCACCCTGACCGACGAGGGCGTGCGCGACCCGCTGCTCGGCGTCCTGCCCCGGGAGTTCGACGCGTTCCTCGGCCACAAGGAGGCGATCAGCCGCCTCCCGGACGGCGCGGTCCGGCTGGCCGGCAGCGCGACCTGCCCGGTGCAGGCCTTCCGCATCGGGCAGCACGTCTACGCCACCCAGTTCCACCCCGAGCTCGACGTCGAGGGCATCTGCCTGCGCATCGAGACCTACCGCCACCACGGCTACTTCGACCCGTCGGAGGCCGAGCACCTCCAGGCGATGGCCCGTGCCAGCCACGTCGAGCACCCGACGCGGATCCTGGCGAGATTCGTCGAGCTCTATGCCTGTTGACAGATATTCAGTAAGGTGCCGGACATGACCGAGCACGTCGACGTCCTCATCGTCGGAGCCGGGCTCTCGGGCATCGGCGCCGCCGCGCGCCTGCGCACCGAGCACCCCGGCCGCACCGTCGCGGTGCTCGAGGCCCGCGACGTCAGCGGCGGCACCTGGGACCTGTTCCGCTACCCCGGCATCCGCTCCGACTCCGACATGTTCACCTTCGGCTTCAAGTGGCGGCACTGGGAGGGCGACGTCGCGCTCGCCGACGGCGCGTCGATCCTGGAGTACCTCCGCACGGTCTCGCGGGAGTACGGCGTCGACCGGCTGATCCGCTACCGCCACCGGGTCCTCGGCGCCAGCTGGGACTCCACGACCAACCTGTGGACCGTCGAGGTCGACCACGAGGGCGAGACGCTCACCTTCACCACGAATTTGCTCTGGGCCTGCGGCGGCTACTACGACTACGACGGGGGCTACGCGCCGGAGTTCCCCGGCCAGGCCGACTTCCGCGGTCCGGTCGTGCACCCGCAGCACTGGCCCGAGGACCTCGACCACGCGGACAAGAAGGTCGTGGTGATCGGCTCGGGCGCGACCGCGGTGACGCTGGTGCCCGCCATGGCCAACACCGGTGCGGAGCACGTGACGATGCTCCAGCGCTCGCCGACGTACGTCCTCTCGCTGCCCGGCCGCGACCCGATCGCCACCCGCCTGCGCTGGCTGCCGAGCGCGCTGCGCTACCGGATCGTCCGCGCCAAGGCGATCCTGCTCGCGGTCCTCACCTTCCAGCTCGCCCAGCGCCGACCGGACCTGGCCAAGAAGGCGATCCGCGCGGCGGTCGCCAAGCAGCTGCCGCCGGGCATCGACGTCGACACGCACTTCAAGCCGGCGTACAACCCGTGGGACCAGCGCCTGTGCTTCGTCCCGGACGGCGACCTGTTCAAGGCGCTCCGCGCCGGCTCCGCGTCGGTGGTCACCGACCACGTCGAGACGTTCACCGAGCGCGGCATCCGGCTGCGCTCGGGCGAGGAGCTCGAGGCCGACGTCATCGTGACCGCCACCGGCCTGAAGCTGAAGGCGATGGGCGGCATGCGCCTCACCGTCGACGGCGCGGAGGTCAAGATGCAGGACACGCTGACCTACAAGGCGCTGATGCTCAGCGACGTCCCGAACTTCGTCTTCACGATCGGCTACACCAACGCCTCGTGGACGCTGAAGGCCGACCTCGTCGCGGACTTCGTGTGCCGGCTGCTCACGTACATGGACGAGCACGGCGTACGCCGCGCCGTGGCGCCGCGCGACCCGTCGGTCGGCGAGGAGAGGTTGATCACGTTCAGCTCGGGCTACATCCTCCGCGCGCTCGACGAGCTCCCGAAGCAGGGCGACCGGGAGCCGTGGAAGCTGCGGCAGAACTTCCTCAAGGACGCGCGCTCGATCAACCACGACCCCCTCGACGACGGCGTCCTGACGTTTCGTTGAATTCCGGACCGACCCCGTAGGATGGTCTTCGTAGCCCGTCCTGTCTTGCCTCGGGCCCGCGCGGAGCACCGCTCCAGCGCCATCTCGGACTTCATGCTGGCGAGACACCCCCAGCAGTTAGCGATTCTCTTTGTCCTCCATGCCCTCTGCGGGCTTCGCCGACCTCGGCGTGCCCGCTGACCTCGCCGCCGTCCTCGCGACCCGCGGCATCACCACTCCCACCCCGATCCAGGCCGCGACGCTGCCGGACTCGCTCGCCGGGCGCGACGTGCTCGGCCGCGGCCGCACCGGCTCGGGCAAGACCTACGCCTTCCTCGTGCCGCTCGTCGCGCGCCTCGTCGCCTCCGGCGGTCGGGCCCAGCCGCGCCGCCCGCGGGCGCTGGTGCTCGCCCCGACCCGTGAGCTGGTCGGCCAGATCGAGGAGTCCCTCGCCCCGCTCGCGCAGGCGGCCGGCCTGACCACGCGCACCGTCTTCGGCGGCGTCGGCCAGAACCCGCAGGTCCAGGGCCTGCGGCGCGGCGTCGACATCGTCCTCGCCTGCCCCGGCCGGCTCGAGGACCTCATCGGGCAGGGTCACTGCGACCTCGGCGCCGTCGAGGTCACCGTGCTCGACGAGGCCGACCACATGGCCGACCTGGGCTTCCTGCCCGGCGTACGCCGCCTGCTCGACCAGACGCCGAAGAACGGCCAGCGGCTGCTCTTCTCGGCGACGCTGGACAACGCGATCGACGTCCTCGTGAAGCGGTTCCTCCGCAACCCGGTGACCCACGAGGCCGACTCGGCCCAGTCGCCGGTCGCGTCGATGGACCACCACGTCCTGCACGTCGCCCGCGAGCACCGCGTGCCGGTGCTCGTCGACCTGGCCAGCGCGCCGGGCCGCACGGTGGTCTTCACCCGCACCAAGCACGGGGCCAAGGCGCTGACCCGCCAGCTCAACAGCCGGGGCGTGCCGACCGTCGAGCTGCACGGCAACCTCAGCCAGGGCGCCCGGACCCGCAACATGGACGCGTTCCACAGCGGCCGGGCCACCACGCTGGTCGCCACCGACATCGCGGCCCGCGGCATCCACGTCGACGACGTCGCGCTGGTCGTCCACGCCGACCCGCCGGTCGAGCACAAGGCCTACCTGCACCGCTCGGGCCGTACGGCCCGCGCCGGCGCCAAGGGCACCGTGGTCACGCTGATGACCGACGACCAGGTCCGCGACGTGCGCCAGCTGACCCGCGCGGCCGGCATCAAGCCGACCACCACGCGCGTCCACGACGCCCAGCACCCGGTGCTCGCCCAGCTCGCCCCCGGCGAGCGGGTCATCGTCCCCGGCGGCCTCGTGGTCGAGACGCCGGCGGCCCCGCAGGGCCAGCGCCCCTCGGGCGGCGGCAACGGCGGTGGCAACGGTGGTGGCAACGGTGGTGGCAAGGGGGGCCGGAACCGCTCCCGCGGTCGTCGCGGGGGCAAGCCGGCGGCGGCGAAGCAGTCGGGCGGCGGCCAGCAGGCGGCCCAGCCCACCGGGGGCGGCAACGGCTCGCGCCGGCGCCCCGCCTCGGCGACGGGCGGTCAGTCCCGGCACAGCGCCGCGAACTTCAGCTCCGGCCGCCGCTGAGCTCTCCCCAGGTTTCCGGAGGGCCCCGACCGGTCACAGACCGGACATGGGACTCAAGGACAAGGCAGAGAACAAGGTCGAAGAGCTCAAGGGGCACGGCAAGGAGTCGGTCGGTGACGCGACCGGCGACCGTGACCTCCAGGCGGAGGGCAAGGCGGACCAGGCCTCCGGCAAGGTGAAGAACGCCGGCGAGCACGTCAAGGACGCCGCGAAGGACATCAAGGACGGCCTGACCAAGTAGTCATCGGGTCGTCATCGGGTAGTCGCCGGGTCGTCGTCGGGTGGTCGACTGGCTGCGCCGCGCGCTCTGGGACGTCGTCCCGCGCGATCACCGGCAGCAGTCGGGCGACCTCCGGCGGCGCCAGCTGGTCACGGCGGCGTTCGTCGTGGTCGGCGGCGTCGTCCTGGGCCTGTCCCTGCGCATCGAGCCGGGCAGCCAGTGGTTCTACCCGGCGACGCTCGGGCTCGCCGTGGTGTGGGCCGGCGGCGCGTTCGCCTCCGGCCCGCTGCACCTGGGCCGTGCCCTGGTCCGCGACGAGCTGCGCCGCCCGGTGGTGGTGCCGATCCTGCTCGGACTGGGGCTGGCCGCGGTCTTCGTGGTCGGCGCTCTCGTCGTGCGGCAGGTGCCGTTCCTCGACGAGCAGGTGCGCCACGTGCTCGACCACGCCGACCAGGGGTCGCTGCCCCTGCTCGCGGCGATCACGGCGGTCAACGGCGTCGCCGAGGAGCTGTTCTTCCGCGGGGCGGCGTACGCCGCGATCCCGCGCCACCCGGTCGCGTGGACGACCCTCGCCTACTTCGTCGCGACGCTCGCCACGGGCAACGTGATGCTCGCCCTCGCCGCGCTCCTGCTCGGTGTCGTGGTCGGGCTCGAGCGACGCGCGTCGGGTGGTGTGCTGGCGCCGATCCTCACCCACTGCGCCTGGTCGCTCACGATGCTGCTAGCCCTGCCTGCCCTGTTCTAGGGCGGTCCGGACCGCGTCGACGTAGGTCGCCGGCTCGCCCGGCACCACGTCGCGGATCGAGAAGTCGGTGACGATGACCTCGGTCCCCATCGACTCGATCAGGTTGCTCGCCGTGGTCGTGTCGACGTCGGTCACCAGTGAGATCCAGGCCGACGACAGCCCGGGTGTCAGCACGGGCACCGTCTTCAGCGGGATCCGGCGGCCGTGCATGACCTCGGCCGCCTGCTGGAGCATCTCGACGTAGTCGAGCTGGTCCGGTCCGCCGATCTCGAAGACCCGCCCCATCGCCTCGTCGACGCCGATGACGCCCACGAGGTAGCGGACCACGTCCTCCAGCGCGATCGGCTGGGTCCGGGTCTCGGCCCACCGGGGCACCACCATCGCCGGCAGGTTCTCCACCAGCTGGCGGGTCAGCTCCCAGGAGATGCCGCCCGCGCCGACCACGATCGCCGCGCGCAGCACCGTCACCGGGATGCCCGCCTCGCCGAGCAGCCGCTCCACCTCGCGGCGCGACCGCAGGTGCGGCGAGAGGTCGTCGTCGTCCTTGCCCAGCCCGCCCAGGTAGACGATCTGGCGCACGCCGCTCGCCGCGGCCGCCAGGCCGAACGCCCGGGCCGCCTCCGCGTCCTTGCGCTCGAAGTCGTCGTCGTCGAGCGAGTGCACGAGGTAGACCGCCACGTCCACGCCGATCAACGGCTCCGCCAGCGTGCCCGGGTCGGACACGTCGCCGGCGACCGGCTCACCCGGTCCGTCGTAGGACTCCGGGTGGCGCGTCATCGCGCGCACGGCGTGGCCCTGCTCGAGCAGGGCGGGGACGAGTCGGCGGCCGACGAAGCCGGTGGCGCCGGTGACGAGGACGGTCATGCTCACCGGAGGGGCGTACCCATCCGGTGAGCCGAGTTCACCTGCGGGCGGCCTTGGCGACGCTGTTCTCGTACGCCGTGACCAGACCGCCGACGGAGAGTGGCTTCAGCCGCTCCAGCACCTCGCGCAGGCGCGCGTCGTCCATGTCGTCGTCGTACGCCGGCGCGAGCCGGGTGCGGATGACCGCCTCGAGCTCGTCGGCCATCTCGCGGCCGTGGGCGAGGAAGACCTGGCGTGCCGCCTGGGCGACCTCGGCCGGGAAGCCGAGGTCGAGCAGCCGCATGCCGTTCGGCAGCTGCGAGACGGCGACCGCGAGCTGGTGCTGGCGCCGGCGGACGATACCGAGGGCGACGAGGGTGTCGATGTCCTCGTCGGAGAGGTCGCGTCCGGCCCGGCGGGCCAGCTCGGCGCGCGACATCGCGACCGGGAGGTCGGCCTGCCACGGCGCGAGCATCGTGCGCCGCAGCGCGATGTCCTCGGGCGAGGCGTCGTCGGGGATGTCGGCGACGTACCGCTCGATCGCGGTCAGCGTGAAGCCGTGGTTCTGGAGCTCGCGCACCAGCTCCAGGCGGGCCACGTGGGAGTCGCTGTAGTAGCCGGACCGGCCGCGGCGGATCGGCGGCGGCACCAGCCCCTTGGTCGTGTAGAAGCGGATGTTGCGCACGCTCATGCCGACGCGCGTCGTCAGCTCGTCCAGCGTCAGCAGCTCGTCCATCGCACCTCCCGTGACCCGCACCACACCACTCCTCTTCTTGACGGTGACAGTAATAGTGTCACAATCGGTCCATGGCTGAGGCATTCGTGTACGACCACATCCGGACTCCACGTGGCAAGGGCAAGAAGGTCGGGACCCTCCACGAGGTGAAGCCGGTGGACCTCATCGTCGGGCTGCTCGACGAGATCAAGGAGCGCAACCCCTCCCTGGACCCGGAGCGCATCGACGACGTCGTCCTCGGCGTCGTGTCCCCGATCGGTGACCAGGGCGGCGACATCGCGAAGACCGCGGCCCTCAAGGCCGGCTACCCCGAGACCGTGGCCGGCGTGCAGCTCAACCGCTTCTGCGCCTCCGGCCTCGAGGCGGTCAACCAGGCGGCGTCCCGCGTCCGCGGCGGCTTCGAGGACCTGATCCTCGCCGGCGGCGTGGAGTCGATGAGCCGCGTGCCGATGGGCTCCGACGGTGGCGCCTGGGCCTCCGACCCGGCCACCGCGCTGACGACCGGCTTCGTGCCGCAGGGCATCGGCGCCGACCTCATCGCCACCCTCGGGGGCTGGAGCCGCCCGGACGTCGACGCGTACGCCGCCGAGTCCCACCACCGCGCCGCGAAGGCCTGGGCCAACGGCTACTTCACGAACTCCGTCGTACCCGTCAAGGACCTCAACGGCCTCACCGTGCTCGACCACGACGAGACGATCCGCCCGGACACCACGCCCGAGGGCCTGGCCGGCCTCAAGCCGAGCTTCGCCGACATGGGCGCCCAAGCGGGCTTCGACGACGTGGCGCTGGAGAAGTACCACTGGGTCGAGAGGATCGACCACGTCCACCACGCCGGCAACAGCTCGGGCATCGTCGACGGGGCCGCGCTGATGGCGATCGGCTCCGAGGAGGTCGGCACCTCGCTCGGCCTGACCCCGCGGGCCCGCGTGCTGGCGACCGCCGTCTCCGGCGCCGACCCGACGATCATGCTCACCGGCCCCGCCCCGGCCGCCCGCAAGGCGCTGGCCAAGGCCGGCCTCGAGGTCGGCGACATCGACCTGTTCGAGATCAACGAGGCGTTCGCCGCCGTCGCGATGCGGTTCATGCGCGACCTGGACATCAGCCACGAGATCACCAACGTCAACGGCGGCGCGATCGCCATGGGCCACCCGCTCGGCGCCACCGGCGCGATGATCCTCGGCACGCTCATCGACGAGCTCCAGCGCCGGGACCTGCGCCGCGGCCTCGCCACGCTCTGCGTCGGCGGCGGCATGGGCATCGCCACCATCGTCGAGATCGTCTGAGTACGAGAGAGAGTCATGACCGAGACCCAGCAGCGCCCCACCGATCGACACAGCGCCGTCCGCTACGACGAGGACGCCGACGGCATCGTCACCCTCACGCTCGACGACCCGACCGCGAGCGCGAACACCATGAACGAGCTCTACCAGGAGTCGATGGCCGCCGCCGTGCAGCGGCTGTACGACGAGCTGGCCGGCGACCCCGACAGCGTGACCGGTGTCGTGGTCGCCAGCGCGAAGAAGACCTTCTTCGCCGGCGGCAACCTGAAGAGCATGGTGCAGGCCACCCGCGAGGACGCCGCATCGGTGTTCGCCCTGGGCGAGGCGATCAAGGCCGCCCTGCGCAAGCTCGAGCTGTTCCCCAAGCCGGTCGTCGCGGCGATCAACGGCGCCGCCCTCGGTGGTGGCTTCGAGATCTGCCTGGCCACCAACCACCGCATCGCGGTCGACGACGACAGCGTGAAGATCGGGCTGCCCGAGTCGACCCTGGGCCTGCTGCCGGGCGGTGGCGGCGTCACCCGCGTCGTTCGCCTCCTCGGCCTCCAGGCCGGGCTGATGGACGTGCTGCTCCCCGGCACCCAGTTCAAGCCCAGCGCCGCCAAGGAGAAGGGCCTGGTCGACGAGCTGGTCGCGACCCGCGAGGAGCTGGTCCCGGCCGCCAAGGCCTGGATCAAGGCCAACCCCGACGAGCACCAGAACCCGTGGGACAGGCCCGGCTACAAGATGCCCGGCGGCTCGCCGACCTCGCCGGCGCTGGCCGGCTTCCTGCCGGCGTTCCCGGCCCTGCTGCGCAAGCAGACCAAGGGCGCGGTCTACCCGGCCCCGCGGGCGATCCTGTCCGCCGCGGTCGAGGGCGCCGGCCTCGACTTCGACACCGCCTCGCGGGTCGAGTCGCGCTACCTGACGAACCTGGTCGTCAACCAGGGCTCGAAGAACATGATCCAGGCGTTCTTCTTCGACCTCCAGGCGATCAACGCCGGCAAGCTGCGCCCGGAGGGGATCGAGCCCTTCCGGGCCACCAAGGTCGGCGTCCTCGGCGCCGGCATGATGGGCGCCGGCATCGCCTACTCCTGCGCCCGCGCGGGCATGCAGGTCGTGCTCAAGGACGTCTCCCAGGAGAGCGCCGAGAAGGGCAAGGCCTACTCGCAGAAGCTCAACGAGAAGGCGATCTCCCGCGGCAAGCTCACTCCGGAGAAGTCCCAGGAGCTGCTCGACCGCATCACCCCGACCGCGGACCCGGCCGGCCTGGCCGGCTGCGACCTGGTGATCGAGGCCGTCTTCGAGGACCCGTCGCTCAAGCAGCAGGTGTTCGCCGAGATCGCGCCGTACGTCAACGCCGACGCGCTGCTCTGCTCGAACACCTCCACGCTGCCGATCACCGAGCTCGCCGCGGGCGTGGACCGGCCGGCCGACTTCATCGGCCTGCACTTCTTCTCCCCGGTCGACAAGATGCCGCTGGTCGAGATCATCAAGGGCAAGGAGAGCTCGGACGTCGCGCTCGCCAAGGCCTACGACGTCGTCCAGCAGATCCGCAAGACGCCGATCGTGGTCAACGACAGCCGCGGCTTCTACACCTCGCGCGTCATCGGCACCCAGGTCATGGAGGGCCTGGCGATGCTCGGCGAGGGCTGCCACCCGGTGTCGATCGACCGCGCCGCGACCCAGGCCGGCTACCCGGTCGGGCCGCTGCAGCTCAGCGACGAGCTGAACATGGAGCTGATGGCGAAGATCCAGAAGGCGTCCGCCGACGCCGCGTCCCGTGAGGGTCGTGTGTGGGAGCCGTCGGCCGGCGAGCAGGTCGTCGCGAAGATGATCGAGCTCGGCCGCCCGTCGCGCCTCAAGGGCGCCGGCTTCTACGAGTACGACGAGTCCGGCAAGCGCCAGAACATCTGGCCCGGCCTGGCCGAGGCGTTCCCGGTGGCGTCGGAGATGATCCCGATCGAGGACATGCGCGAGCGGATGCTGTTCGTCGAGGCGCTCGAGACCGCGAAGTGCTTCGAGGAGGGCGTGATCGAGTCGGCGGCCGCCGCGAACATCGGCTCGATCATGGGCATCGGCTTCCCGCCCATGACCGGTGGCGCCGCGCAGTACATGCAGGGCTACGAGAACCGGGCCGGCCAGATCGGCCTCGGCGCCTTCGTCGCCCGCGCCGACGAACTGGCCGAGAAGTACGGCGAGCGGTTCCGTCCCACGCCGTGGCTGCGGGACCTGGCTGCCTCCCACGGGTCGTTCCCGGCCTGAGGCTGTCGGGCGGGTTTCACCGGATAACCGGTGATTCCTGCGACGGGTGGGACGAGCTACGGCGACTCGAACCAGGGGTGGCGCAGGTCGTAGTAGGTGGCGCCGTCCATCACGTACTCGAGCTCGGTCCGGATGTGGGCGGGCGGCGGCTGGGTCTCCTCACCCGTACGGGCGGTCGCCTCGTCGCTGAACGCCACGGTCTGGGTGAACGACCCGTCGGGCTCCAGGGCCAGGGTGGCGCCGAGGATCTCCGGGCGGGCCTGGGCCAGCTCGGTCTGGTCGGCCGTGATGAGGCGGCGGAGCCGCTCGGGGTCGTCGACCCGGCCCTGGATGACCTGGACGAAGCCGGCCTCGTCGGAGCCGCCGTCGAAGAGCAGCGTGACGTCGTCGGAGTCGTGGAACTCCACCGGCCCGTCGAACGCCGCCATCATCTTCTCGGCCCAGGCGCCCTGCTCCGGCCGGTCGGAGTTGGCCATCGCGGCCCCGCGGTCCTCGAACCGCACCACGGCGACGAAGTAGTCGTCGTCCGTGAACCCGTACGTGCCGCCGAGCCAGCCGTCGGCCCCCGGCCCGAGCTCCTCGGTCCACCGGTCGAGGACGGCGCGCAGCTCGTCCTGCCGGGTGCATCTGCCCTGGATGGTCTGGATGAACATCTCTCGACGCTAGTGGCGTCGTCCGGGGGGCGGCATGCCCCGGATAGGGGATCCGTCTAGCCTTCCCGGCATGGGTGTGGTGATCCTCGTCCGCCACGGGCAGGCCTCGTTCGGCGCCGACGACTACGACGTCCTGTCGCAGGTCGGCTGGGAGCAGGGTCGCCGCCTCGGGCAGTGGCTGCGCGAGCGAGACGTGGTGCCGACCGCGATGATCCGCGGCTCCATGCGCCGCCATCGCGAGACCTGCGAGGCGATGCAGCAGGGTGCGGCCGGGTGGGACGCGGCCGAGACCGACCCCGGGTGGGACGAGTTCGACCACCTGGCCGTGGTGGCGGCGTACCCCGACCGCCCGGAGGGCGCCCTCGACAACCGGGAGTTCCAGCGGGTCTTCGAGCTCGCGACCGCGCGGTGGTACGCCGGCGAGCACGAGTCCGAGTACGACGAGCCGTGGTCCGCGTTCCGGGCCCGGGTCACGACCGCGCTGGAGAAGGCCCAGCAGGAGGCCGGCCCGGGCGGCACCGCGGTCGTGGTCACCTCCGGCGGCCCGATCGCCGCCGCGTGCGCGGCCCTGGTCGACCCCGGCGCCGACGACGCGACCTTCGGCCGGCTGTGGAGCCGCTTCAACACCACGATCGTGAACTCCTCGTTCACCCGCGTCGTCGTCGGCTCCACCGGCGCCCGGCTCCTGACCTTCAACGAGCACCCGCACCTCGAGGGCGAGCACCTGACCTACCGCTAGACGAGCCTGCGGAACACCGGCACCGGCGCGTGCTTCATCACTACGGAGAGCGGCGCCCACGGCCAGCCGGGGACGTACGCCGACGGCTTCTCCTTCTCGATCGCCTCGACCATCGCGCGGACGCCGTCGTCGGTGCGCGCCATCAGCCGCGGCCGCTCCTCCTCGGTGACGTCGTTCATCCCGGAGACGATGTAGCCCGGGTGCAGCACGGTGACCTTGATCGGCTTCCCGTAGAGCTCGGCGCGCAGCCCCTCGCCCAGGCTGGAGAGCGCGGCCTTGGTGGCGGCGTACGTGGTCTGGGCCTTGGGCAGCCCGCGCAGGGCGGCCATCGACGAGACCAGCACGAGGTGGCCGGTGCCCTGGGTGCGGAAGACCTCCATCGCGGCCTCGGCCTGGGCGAGAGCGGCGACGAAGTTGGTCATCGCGGTCTCGCGGTTGGCGTCGTGGCGCCCGGTGCCGAGCGGGGCGCCCTTGCCGATGCCGGCGTTGACGACGATTCGGTCGATCCGGCCGAGCTCCTCGTGCAGCGCGCGGAAGGTCGTGAACACCGCGTCGTCGTCGGTGACGTCGAGCGTGCGCACCTCCACGCGGCGCTCGGGGTGGGCCGCGAGCACGTCGGCGCGCAGCTCCTCGAGCCGGTCGAGCCGGCGGGCACAGAGCGCCAGGTCGTAGCCGCGCGCCGCGAACTGGCGGGCCATCTCCTCGCCGAGACCCGACGACGCGCCGGTGATCAGGATCGTCCTCGTCATGAGGGGGAGTCTGGCATGCATACGTGGTATACATACTCGGTATCCAGTCGAGTCCGGGAGGCGACATGTCGGTCAAGCAGGCACTGCTGGCCCTGCTCGAGCAGGGGCCGCGCTACGGCTACCAGCTCCGAGTGGAGTTCGAGCAGCGGACGGGCGCCACCTGGCCGCTCAACGTCGGGCAGGTCTACACGACCCTCACCCGGCTCGAGCGCGACGGGTTGGTCGAGGGCGCCGGGTCCGACGGTGAGGGCCACGTGGTGTACCGGGTGACCGACGCCGGGCGTGCGGAGGTCGCCGCGTGGTTCACCACGCCGGTGGCCCGGACCCAGCCGCCCCGCGACGAGCTCGCGATCAAGCTCGCGCTCGCGGTCACCATGCCGGGCGTCGACGTCGGGACGGTGATCCAGCAGCAGCGCACGGCGACCATGTCGGCGCTTCAGGACTACACCCGCCTCAAGCGCGAGGGCGCCGCGGACCTGGCGTGGAGCCTCGTGCTGGACTCGCTGGTCTTCGCCGCCGAGGCCGAGATCCGCTGGCTCGACCACTGCGAGGCGCGGGTGCGCCGTGCCGCTGTCGAGGCGCGGGCGGCGGCGCCCGCCCCGGTCGCCTCTCCGGCCGCCTCCCCGGTCGCCTCCCCGGTCGACAAGGAGGTCGCCCGATGAGCGCGGTCCTGCGCCTCGACGGCGTCACCCGGGTGCACGGCGAGGGCGCCACGGAGGTGCGCGCGCTCAGGGAGGTGTCCTTCCGGGTCGGCGCCGGTGAGCTGGTCGCGGTCATGGGCCCGTCCGGCTCCGGCAAGTCGACCCTGCTCACGCTCGCGGGCGGCCTGGACGCCCCGACCTCCGGGTCCGTCGCGGTCGAGGGTGTCGACCTGGCGAGCATCGGCAACGCCGGACGCGCCCGGATGCGGCGTACGTCGATCGGCTACGTCTTCCAGGACTTCAACCTGATCCCGGCGCTCACCGCCGCCGAGAACGTCGCGCTCCCGATGGAGCTCGACGGCGTCCGCGGCCGCACCGCGCGAGCCGCGGCGCGCGAGGCGCTTCGCGAGGTCGGGATCGGTGACCTCGCGGACCGCTTCCCCGACCACATGTCGGGTGGCCAGCAGCAGCGCGTAGCGATCGCCCGCGCGGTGGTGGGCGAGCGCCGGCTGATCCTCGCTGACGAGCCCACGGGGGCGCTCGACAGCGAGACGGGCGAGGACATCCTGCGGCTGCTGCGCGCGCGCTGCGACGCCGGCGCCGCGGGTGTCCTCGTCACCCACGAGGCCCGCCACGCGGCCTGGGCCGACCGGGTGGTCTTCCTCCGAGACGGCGTCGTCGTCGACGAGACCGGCGCCGACCCGGCCGAGGTGCTGCTCGAGTCGGGCTCCTCCCGATGAGCCGGCTCGCCTCCTGGCGGCTGGCCCTCCGCCTCGCCAGGCGCGAGGCGCTGCGCGCCCGCGGGCGCTCGGTCCTGGCGATCGTGATGATCGCCCTGCCCGTCCTCGCCGTCACGGCCGCCGACGTGCTGATCCAGACCCAGGACGTCAGCTCGGTCGAGTCGCTCGACCGCCGGCTCGGCACGGCCACCGCCCAGGTCCAGGTCCCTGCGCAGGGCCGGCCGATGGTCCAGGGGGTCGACCCGGGCGACGCCAGCGCGGCGGTCGGCAAGAGGCCGGAGTCCGCCCCGACCGCGGACGACCTCGCCGCCGCGCTGACGTCGTCCGGGGGCAGCGTCCGCCTGCTCCCGCAGCGGACCGGCGGCGTCGACCTGCACACCGACGCCGGCGTCGGCTGGGCCGAGGTGCTCGAGGTCGACCTCGACGACCCGCTCGCCGACGGGCTGGTCCGCCTGACGTCCGGGCGGCTGCCCGAGAGCGCCGCCGAGGTCGTCGTCAACCGGGCGCTGCTCGACAAGGGGTACGCCGTCGGCGAGCGCCTCAAGGTCCGCGGCAAGGACGCGCCGGAGCCGATGATCGTCGGCGTCGCGGAGTCCGCCGCGGTGCGCTCCTACCCCTTCGCGGCCGGCCCGGTGGGCAGCCTCGGCCTCCCCGACGCCCTCGGCGCCTCGCCGACCTGGCTGGTCGGCGGCGGTCCGGTCGATTGGGACACCGTCCGCGCGCTGAACGCGCTGGGCGCGACCGTGCTCTCGCGCGCCGTCGTCGAGGACCCGCCGCCGCCGTCCGAGATCCCCGAGGAGATCCAGGCCTGGAGCGCCGGCGGCACCGACGACGCCACCATCGCGGTGATCGTGCTGGTCGTCGCGATGGCGCTGCTCGAGGTCGTGCTGCTGGCCGGCCCCGCCTTCGCGGTCGGTGCCCGGCGCCAGGCCCGCAGCCTCGCCCTGATGGCCGCGAGCGGCGGCACCCCGGCGCAGAGCCGCCGGGTCGTGTTGGCCAACGGCGTCGTCCTCGGCGGGGTCGCGGCCGCGGTTGGGGTGCTTGCCGGGATCGGCGCCGGCATCGCGCTCCGCCCGGTCCTCCAGCGCTGGTCCGACACGTGGTTCGGTCCGGTCGAGGTGCCCTGGCTGCACGTCCTCGGCGTGGCGGGCTTCGGCCTGCTCAGCGCGCTGCTGGCCACCCTCGTCCCCGCGTGGATCGCGTCGCGCCAGGACGTCGTCGCGGTGCTCGCCGGCCGGCGGGCCGACCGGCCCCCGTCGGTGCGCTCGCCGATCCTGGGGCTGGTGCTGCTCGGCCTCGGCGTCGCCGGAGCGGCGTACGGCGCCACGGCGCACCAGAACGGGGAGTTCTTCATCGCCGGGTCCGCGGTGCTCGCCATCCTCGGCATGATCCTGCTGGTCCCGGTCGTGGTGGTGCTCGTCGCGAGGCTGTCGGCGCCGCTGCCGCTCTCGGGGCGGTACGCCGCCCGCGACGCGGCTCGCCACCGGACCCGCACGGTGCCGGCCGTGGCGGCGGTCGCCGCCACCGTCGCCGGCGTGGTCACCCTCGGCATCGCGATCACCAGTGACGAGGCCGAGAACCGTGGCACCTACGAGCAGGCGCTCCCGATGGGCACCGCGTCGGTCACCGACGACCGCGCCCGGGCCGACTGGCCGGCGCTCCGCGCCGCTGTCGCGCAGCACGTGCCGGCCGCCCGGGTGACCGAGCTGGTCGGCGTGGTGGACGCCGTCCCCGGCGGTGGCTACGTCGACACCGCGGTGGAGCTGGACGGCGAGCCGCTGCGGATCGACTACGTCGGCGGGGCGATCGGCGCCGGCGTCCTCGTCGACGACGGTTCGGGGCTGTCGGCGCTGCCGATGATCGACGAGGCCAGTCTCGCGGGTGCCCAGGAGACGCTCGCGGCCGGCGGCGCGCTGGTGTTCACCAACGACGACGCCACGGGTCCGCACGACGTGCGGATCCAGGCGACCACCCACGACCGACGCGGCCGGATCGAGTCCACGACGCACGTCGACACCCCGGCGTACCTCGTCCGCATCGAGCCCCACCAGGTCGCGCCTCGGGCGGTCATCACACCTGAGCAGGTCGAGGGGCTGGGCGTCGACGCCCGCACGGTCTCGCTCTTCGTCGACGGCGCCGACCTCACCGACCGGCAGGCCACCGACCTCAGCGAGGCGGTCACGGCCGTGTCGCGCCAGGCGGGCTTCTACGTCGAGCGCGGCTACCGGGCCGACGACGAGGCCGTGATCATTCAGCTGGTGCTGGGGACGCTGGGTGCGGTGCTGATGCTCGGCGGCACCCTGACCGCGACCTTCCTCGCGCTCTCCGACGCCCGTCCTGACCTGGCCACCCTGTCGGCGGTGGGCGCCTCGCCGCGCCGGCGGCGGGGGATCGCGGCGGGCTACGCGCTGGTCGTCGGTTTCGTCGGGGCGGTGCTCGGGGCCGCCGTGGGCTTCATCCCGGGCATCGCGATCACCTACCCGCTGACGTCGCCGAGCTGGTCGGACGCCGGTCCGTTCCTCGATATCCCCTGGTTGCTCATCGGGGGCCTGGTCGTCGCGCTCCCGTTGGTCACGGCGGCGATCGTCGCGCTCACGGTGCGGTCCCGGCTGCCCCTGGTGGCCCGGCTCGTCTGACCGGTAAAGAAACAATCAGGCTTGACTGTTTGTTGCCGATCGAGCCATGCTGGGCGCGTGACTGCGACGGCCGGGAGCTCACGCGTCCCCCAGGAGGAGCGCACCCGGCTGATGCGCGCCCGGCTCCTCGAGGCCACCGTCGACTGCCTGGTCGAGCGCGGCTTCGCGGGGACGTCGACGACGCTGGTCTCCGAGCGCGCCGGAGTCAGCCGCGGAGCGCAGCTGCACCACTTCCCCACGAAGAACGACCTGGTCGTGGCCGCCGTCGAGCACCTCGCCGCGAAGCGGGGCGAGGAGCTGGCCGCGGCCGCGGCGCGGCTGCCGGACGGGCGACGGCGGACCCGCGCCGTGCTCGACATGCTCGCCGACCACTTCACCGGGCCGGTGTTCAGCGCCGCGCTGGAGCTGTGGGTCGCCGCCCGCACCGACGCCGCCCTGCTGGAGGCCGTCGCGCCGCTGGAGCAGCGGATCGGCCGCGAGACCCACCGGCTCACCGTCGAGCTGCTCGGCCTCGACGAGTCCGCAGCGGGCAACCGCGAGCTGGTGCAGGCGACGCTCGACCTGGTGCGCGGGCTGGGCCTCGCCGACACGATCACCGACGACGCCCGGCGCCGCGGTCACATCCTGGACCGCTGGGCCGAGGTGCTCGACGCCGAGATCAGCGCCGAGATCAGCAAGGAGCTGTCATGACGCTGCTCGACGACCTGCTCGACGACCTCAAGGCCGAGAGCGACCGGCTCTGGAACACCGTCTCCGGGCTCGACGAGGACGGCTGGGCGACGCCGACCCCGGCCACCGGCTGGACCGTCGCGACCCAGGTCGCGCACCTGCTCTGGACCGACGAGGTCGCGGCCGTCGCCGCCACCGACTCCCCCGAAGGCAAGGACGCCTGGGACGCGCTCGTCCTCCGGGCGCTCGAGGATCCGCTCGGGTTCGTCGACCAGCAGGCGCACGAGGTCGCCCGGCTCGCGCCCGTGGCGCTGCTCGCCCGGTGGGGCCAGGCCCGCGAGGCGCTGCCGCGCGCGCTGCGGGAGTACCCCGAGGGCCAGAAGATGCCGTGGTTCGGCCCGCCGATGTCGCCCGCCTCGATGGCGACCGCGCGGTTCATGGAGACGTGGGCCCACGCGCTCGACGTGTACGACGCCCTCGGCATCGCCGCCGAGCACACCGACCGGATCCGGCACGTCGCGCACCTCGGCGTACGCACCCGGGACTTCGCGTTCTCGGTGCACGGGCTGGAGGCGCCGGCCGAGGAGTTCCGCATCGAGCTGAGCGCGCCCTCGGGCGACCTCTGGACCTTCGGCCCGGACGCCGCGGAGCAACGCGTCGGGGGATCGGCGGTGGACTTCTGCCTGCTGGTGAGCCAGCGCGTGCACCGCGCCGACACCGACCTGGTCGCCACCGGCGCGGACGCCGAGACGTGGCTGACGATCGCCCAGGCGTTCGCCGGCCCGGCCGGTGAGGGGCGGGCCCAGAAGTGAGGATCGGCAACTGCTCCGGGTTCTACGGCGACCGGCTCTCCGCGATGCGGGAGATGCTCGAGGGTGGCCGGCTCGACTACCTGACCGGTGACTACCTCGCCGAGCTCACCATGCTCATCCTCGGCAAGGACACCCTGAAGGACCCGTCGCTGGGCTATGCCAAGACTCATCTGCGCCAGCTCGAGGACTGCCTCGGCCTGGCGCTCGAGAGCGGCGTCAGGATCGTCAGCAACGCCGGGGGCCTCAACCCGGCGGGCCTTGCCGACCGCATCCGGGAGGTCGCGCAGGGCCTCGGCCTCGACGTGAACGTCGCGCACGTCGAGGGCGACGACCTCCGTGCGCTCAGCTTCGAGGGGGCACTCACCGCCAACGCCTACCTCGGCGGCTTCGGCATCGCCGCCGCCCTGCGCGGCGGCGCCGACGTGGTCGTCACCGGCCGGGTCACCGACGCGAGCCTCGTCGTGGGCCCCGCGGTCGCGCACCACGGCTGGACCCCCGAGCAGTACGACGAGCTGGCCGGTGCCGTCGTCGCCGGGCACGTGCTCGAGTGCGGCACCCAGGCCACCGGCGGCAACTTCTCGGGGTTCCGCTCGCTGCCGGACCACCTGACGCCGCTGGGCTTCCCGCTCGCCGAGATCGCCGCCGACGGCAGCAGCGTGATCACCAAGCACGACGGCACCGGCGGCGCCGTCACGGTCGACACCGTCACCGCCCAGTTGCTCTACGAGGTCCAGTCGACGCGCTACCTCAACCCCGACGTCACCACCCACCTCGACAGCGTGCGGCTGCGCGAGGTCGGCCCGGACCGCGTGGAGATCACCGGCGTCCGCGGCGAGGCCCCGCCGGAGCGGCTCAAGGTCTGCGTCAACGAGCTCGGCGGGTTCCGCAACACCGCGGAGTTCGTGCTCACCGGCCTCGACATCGAGGCCAAGGCCGACTGGGTGCGCGAGCAGCTCGGCCCGCGCCTCACCGCCGCCGACGTGACCTGGACGCTGGCCGCCACCCCGGCCCCGGACGCCGACACCGAGGAGGGCGCGTCCGCGCTCCTGCGCTGCATCGTCAAGGACCCGAAGCCCGAGCCGGTCGGCCGCGCGTTCACCGGCCCGGCCGTCGAGCTCGCGCTGGCGTCGTACCCCGGCTTCACGATGACCGGGCCGCCGGCCCAGCCGTCGCCGTTCGGCGTGTACCGCCCGGAGTACGTCGACCGCTCGGCCGTCACCCACACCGTCGTGCACGCCGACGGCCGCCGCGAGGTCGTCGCCGACCCGACCGCGTTCTCCGAGCCCGACCCCGCCGAGGGACGGCGGCCGTCGCCGTACCCCGCGCCGGTCGACCAGGTGACCCGCCGGATGCCGCTCGGCACGTTCGTGCACGCGCGGTCCGGCGACAAGGGCGGCGACGCCAACATCGGTCTCTGGGTCGTCAACGACGGCTCGGAGAAGTACGCCGACCGCGTGACCTGGCTGGCCAAGCTGATCACCCCGCGCAAGGTGCGGGAGCTGGTGCCCGAGGCCGCGGCGCTCGAGGTCGACGTCTACGTGCTGCCCAACCTGGGTGGCGTCAACGTCGTCGTCCACGGGTTGCTCGGCGACGGCGTGGCCGCGTCGACCCGGTTCGACCCGCAGGCCAAGGGCCTGGGCGAATGGGTCCGCTCGCGCTACGTCCACGTGCAGGAGGACCTCGTATGAGCCTGCGCGAGCTCGGCGCCGAGTTCACCCGCCGTGAGGTCGTCGACCATCTCCAGGACTGGGAGGACACGGGCGAGATCCCGCGCGGGCTCCACCGGGCCGCGGCGAAGCAGGGGCTGCTCGGGGTCGCGTTCCCCGCATCCGTCGGCGGCGAGGGCGGCGACGTGCTCGACACCGTCGACCTCCAGGAGGGGATGTTCGAGGCGGGCGCGTCCAGCGGCCTGATGGCCGGGCTGTTCACCGGCGGCATCGCGCTCCCGCACATCGCGGCCCACGGCAGCGCCGACCTGGTCGACCGGTTCGTGCGCCCCACGCTGGCCGGCGAGAAGATCGGCTCGCTGGCGATCACCGAGCCCGGCGGCGGGTCCGACGTCGGCGGCCTCCGCACCACCGCCGTTCGGGACGGCGCTCACTATGTCGTGAACGGCGCCAAGACGTTCATCACCAGCGGGGTCCGCGCCGACTTCGTGACGGCCGCCGTGCGCACCGGCGGCCCGGGAGCGGGCGGCGTCAGCCTGCTGGTGATCGAGAAGGGGATGCCCGGCTTCACCGTCGACCGAGCGCTGCGCAAGATGGGCTGGCACTGCTCCGACACCGCCGAGCTGTCGTTCGTCGACGTGCGCGTGCCGGTCGCGAACCTGGTCGGCGAGGAGAACAGCGGGTTCCTCCAGATCGCCGAGCAGTTCGTGGTCGAGCGGCTCGCGCTGGCGGTCCACGGCTACGGCATCGCCGCCCGCTCGCTCGCGCTCACGGCGGCGTACTGCCGCGACCGGGACACCTTCGGCACGCCGCTGGCCAGCCGGCAGGTGGTGCGCCACAAGCTCGTCGAGATGCACCGGCAGGTGGAGGTCGCGCGCACCTACACCCGCTCCGTCGCCGAGCGACACGTGGCCGGCGAGAACGTGATCGCCCAAGCCTGCTTGGCGAAACAGACCGCGGTCGACTGTGCGACCTACGTCTGCGACCAGGCCGTCCAGTTGCACGGCGGGACGGGATATATGCACGGGACCGAGGTGGAGCGGCACTACCGCGACGCCCGGATCCTGCCGATCGGAGGAGGGGCCAGCGAAGTGCTGACCGATCTCGCAGCCAAGCTGCTGGGCTACGCGTGAAGGGCGAAGTCACCGTCCGGATGGACGCACCGCCGGAGAAGGTCTGGGCCCTGGTGTCCGACGTGACCCGGGTCGGCGAGTTCTCGCCGGAGACCTTCGAGGCCGAGTGGACCCGCGGCTCGACCGGCCCGGAGGTGGGCGCCTACTTCAAGGGCCACGTGAAGCGGAACGGCGTCGGCCCGACGTACTGGACGCCCTGCAAGGTCACGAAGTGCGTGCCGAACGAGGTCTTCGAGTTCCTCGTCGGCACCGAGGACGTGGCCGTCAACAACTGGGGCTACCGGATCGCGGCCGACGGCGACGGCTCGCTGGTCACCGAGTACTTCCGCCTCGAGCCGCGGCTGCCGATGCGCCTCTACTGGGCGGTCCTGGGCCGGCTGCGCGGCCGCACGAACGAGCAGGGCATGCGCACCACCCTCGAGCGCATGAAGCAGGTGGTCGAGAGGTGAGCGCCCAGCCGATCTCTCGGCGCGAGGCGATGCTGGAGAAGGTCGCGAGCCTCGACGCCGAGCACGCCAAGGCCGTCGCGGGCGGAGGCGAGAAGTACGTCGACCGCCACCACGCCCGCGGCAAGCTGCTCCCGCGCGAGCGGATCGAGCTGCTCGTCGACGAGGGCTCGGCCTTCCTGGAGCTGTCGCCGCTGGCCGCGTGGGGCTCGGACTTCCCGGTCGGCGCGAGCGTGGTGACCGGCATCGGTGTCATCGAGGGCGTCGAGTGCATGATCACCGCCAACGACCCCACGGTGAAGGGCGGCGCCTCGAACCCGTGGACGGTGAAGAAGATCTTCCGGGCCTCGCAGATCGCCGAGGAGAACGGGCTGCCCACGGTCTCCCTGGTCGAGTCCGGCGGCGCGGACCTGCCGACGCAGAAGGAGATCTTCATCCCGGGCGGCAAGCTCTTCCGCGACATCACCCGCGCGAGTGCTCGCAAGGAGCCGACGATCGCGCTGGTCTTCGGCAACTCCACGGCCGGCGGGGCCTACGTGCCCGGCATGTCCGACTACACCGTGATGGTCCGGGAGCAGGCGAAGGTCTTCCTCGGCGGCCCGCCGCTGGTGAAGGTGGCGACCGGCGAGGAGTCCGACGACGAGTCGCTCGGCGGCGCCGAGATGCACGCCCGCACCTCGGGCCTGGCCGACTACCTCGCCGAGGACGAGCTCGACGCGATCCGGATCGGGCGGCGCATCGTGGCGCGGCTGAACTGGCGCAAGGCGACCCCGGCGCCGGCCTCCTGGGCCGAGCCCGACGAGGACCCCGAGGGCCTGCTCGACCTGATCCCGACCGACCTCAAGGAGCCGTTCGACCCGCGCGAGGTCATCCGCCGGATCTGCGACGGCGTGTCGGACACCAACGGAACCGTCTTCGACGAGTTCAAGCCGCTCTACGGCACTTCGCTGGTCACCGGCTGGGCCAGGCTGCACGGCCGGCCGATCGGCATCCTGGCCAACGCCCAGGGCGTGCTGTTCTCCGAGGAGGCCCAGAAGGCCACGCAGTTCGTGCAGCTCGCGAACCAGACCGACACCCCGCTGCTCTTCCTGCACAACACCACCGGCTACATGGTCGGCAAGGACTACGAGCAGGGCGGCATCATCAAGCACGGCGCGATGATGATCAACGCGATCAGCAACTCCACGGTCCCGCACCTGAGCGTGATCATGGGCGCGTCGTACGGCGCCGGCAACTACGGCATGAACGGCCGCGCCTTCGACCCGCGCTTCCTGTTCACCTGGCCGTCCGCGAAGTCCGCGGTGATGGGCCCGGCCCAGCTCGCCGGCGTGCTCGAGATCGTCGCGCGCCAGTCGGCCGAGGCCAACGGACAGGAGTTCGACGCCGAGGGCTTCCAGGGGATCAAGGACCTGGTCGAGGCCCAGATCGAGGAGCAGTCGATGCCGTACTTCCTCTCGGGGATGCTGTACGACGACGGCGTCATCGACCCGCGCGACACCCGCACGATCCTGGGCATCTGCCTGTCCGTCATCGAGAACCTGCCGATCGTCGGCACGGACCGATTCGGGGTGTTCCGGCCATGACCAAGCGCACCATCAGTCGCCTGCTCGTGGCCAACCGGGCCGAGATCGCGTCGCGGGTCTTCCGCAGCTGCCGCACCCTGGGCATCGAGACGGTGGCGATCCACTCCGACGCCGACGCGGACCTGCCCTACGTGCGCGAGGCGGACGCCGCCGTACGCCTCCCCGGCAACACGCCCGCGGAGACCTATCTGCGCATCGACCTCGTGCTCGACGCGGCCCGCCGCTCCGGCGCGGACGCGATCCACCCGGGCTACGGCTTCCTCTCGGAGAACGCCGACTTCGCCCGTGCCGTCGAGGACGCCGGCCTGGTCTGGGTCGGTCCGGCGCCCGAGTCGATCGAGGCGATGGGCTCGAAGATCCGGGCCAAGGAGATCATGCGTGCCGCCGGCGTCCCGGTGCTCGAGGCGCCCGCGGACCCGACGGCGGCCGACCTGCCGCTGCTGGTGAAGGCCTCCGCCGGTGGAGGAGGCCGCGGCATGCGGATCGTCCGCCGGCTCGAGGACCTGGCCGGCGAGATCGCGGCCGCCGAGGCCGAGGCCGCGTCGGCGTTCGGCGACGGCACGGTCTTCGTCGAGCCGTACGTTGAGCACGGCCGCCACGTCGAGGTGCAGGTGGTGGGCACCCGCGTCTTCGGCGAGCGGGACTGCTCGCTCCAGCGCCGGCACCAGAAGGTCGTCGAGGAGGCCCCTGCGCCGGGGCTCTCCGAGGAGGTCCGGTCCGCGCTCCACGACGCGGCGCGGAAGGCCGCCGAGGCGGTCGACTACCGCGGCGCCGGCACGGTCGAGTTCCTCTACGACCCGACCACCGAGCGATTCTTCTTCCTGGAGATGAACACCCGCCTCCAGGTCGAGCACCCGGTCACCGAGCTGGTGCACGACGTCGACCTGGTGCAGGCGCAGCTGTCGGTGGTCGAGGAGGTTGCCCTGCAACCGTCTCGGAACCCCGACGGCCATGCGATCGAGGTCCGGCTGTACGCCGAGGACCCGGCCGCCGACTACCAGCCGCAGAGCGGCCGGCTGACGACGTTCGAGATCCCCCTCGAGGACGGCATCCGCGTGGACGCCGGCTTCGAGACCGGCAGCGAGGTGTCGACGCACTACGACGCCATGCTGGCCAAGGTGATCGCGCACGCGCCGACCCGCGAGGCCGCGGCCCGCAAGCTCGCGTCGGTGTTGAGCCGCGCGCGGATCCACGGGCTGGTGACCAACCGGGACCTGCTGGTGCAGGTCCTGCGGGACCCGGCCTTCCTGGCGGGCGACGTCAGCACGGACTTCCTGTCCGACTACACGGTGAGTAAGGCACAGGACGAGGGCGCAGCGGTCGCCGCGGCGATCGCGCTGGCCGAGCGGGCCCAGGAGGCGCGCACGGTCCAGCGCGGCATCCCGGTCGCGTGGCGCAACGTGGTGTCGCAGCCGCAGCGCACGGTCTTCGAGGAGTGCACGGTGGAGTGGTACGGCGCCTCCGCTGGCTACCGCGTCGACGGCCACGCCGTGGTCGCCGCGGGCCGGGACGCCGTGACGCTGGAGACCGACGGGGTGCGCACGACGTACCGCATCAGTGTCGACGGAGCCGCTGTCGACGTCGACAGCCCCCGCGGGCACGTCCGCCTCACGCGGGTCCCGCGGTTCGTCGACCCGGCCGCGCAGGTCGCGAGCGGCAGCCTGCTGGCACCGATGCCCGGCACGGTCGTCAGCGTGGCCGTCGAGGCGGGACAGCAGGTCGAGGCGGGCCAGCCGGTGCTCGTGCTCGAGGCGATGAAGATGCAGCACACGGTCAGCGCGCCGCACGCCGGCGTGGTGTCCGAGATCGACGTGAAGCCCGGCGCGCAGGTCGCGGCCGGAGAGGTTCTGGCAGTGGTGGAGGAAGCGTGAACGCGTTCAGCGAGACCGAGGAGCGCCAGGAGCTCCGCAAGGCCGTGGCCAAGCTGGCCGGGAAGTACGGCCGCGAGTACTTCACCGAGAAGGCCCGCTCCGGTGGCAAGACCACCGAGCTCTGGCTGGAGATCGGAAAGAACGGCTACCTCGGCATCAACATCCCCGAGGAGTACGGCGGTGGCGGTGGCGGCATCGGCGACATCGCGGCCGTGTGCGAGGAGCTGGCGGCCCAGGGCTGCCCGTTGCTGCTCATGGTCGTGAGCCCGGCGATCTGCGGCACGATCATCACCCGCTACGGGACGCCGGCGCAGAAGCAGCGGTGGCTGCCGGGGATCTGCGACGGCACCGGCACAATGGCCTTCGCGATCACCGAGCCCGACGCCGGGACCAACACCCACAACATCACCACGACGGCGCGTCGCGACGGCGACGAGTGGGTGCTCAACGGCCGCAAGATCTACATCTCCGGCGTCGACGAGGCGGACAACGTGCTCGTCGTCGCCCGGGCCGAGGACGCCCGGACCGGCAAGGTGAAGCCGGTGCTGTTCGTCGTCCCCACCGACGCCGAGGGCTTCGAGTTCACGGCCATCCCGATGGAGATCGTCAGCCCCGAGCTGCAGTTCCAGGTGTTCATCGACGACGTCCGGCTCCCCTCCGACGCGCTCGTCGGCGACGAGGACGGCGGCCTCGTGCAGCTGTTCGCCGGGCTGAACCCGGAGCGCATCATGGCCGCGTCGTTCTCCACCGGGCTCGCGCGGCACGCGATCGACAAGGCGGCGGCGTACGCCAAGGAGCGCACGGTGTTCAAGGACGCCATCGGCTCCCACCAGGCGATCGCGCACCCGATCGCGCAGGCGCACATCGAGACCGAGATGGCCCGGCTGATGACCCAGAAGGCCGCCGCGCTCTACGACGCCGGCGACGACATGGGCGCGGGCGAGGCCGCCAACATGGCCAAGTACGCCGCTGCCGAGGCCGCCTGCCACGCGGCCGACGTCGCGGTGCAGACCCACGGCGGCAACGGCATCACCCAGGAGTACGGCGTCGCCGGCCTGCTGGTCGCGACCCGGGCCGGCCGGATCGCGCCGGTGAGCCGCGAGATGATCCTCAACTTCGTCTCGATGCACTCGCTCGGGCTGCCCAAGTCCTACTGACCGCTGTAACGCCGGGTTGTTCGCTCTACCCACCCCGGTGCAAGCCCGTGGGAACAGCAGGTAACCCGGCGTTACAGCGGCCGGTGTCATGTCGCAGGACATCGGTGACGAATCTCCATCAGGACATCGGTGACACTTTAAATCGTCTTGGTGGTGACACTTCTGCCCCGAGGCTTCGGCGGTGGCAGCCAGTGAACCCATCGATCCCCGTGTCCGTCTCGCGATCTCCCAGTGGCCCGATGACGCACCGCGCGGGGCGGTCTCGACGTTCTGTGCCGAGCACGGCATCTCCCGCAAGTCGTTCTACGAGCTGCGCAAGCGCGCCAAGACCGAGGGACCGGCCGCGGTGCTCGAGCCCCGCACCCGCCGACCGAAGACGAGCCCCTCGAAGCTGACCGAGGCGGTCAAGGCCCAAGCGGTTCAGGTGCGCGCGGCGCTCGAGGCGTCCGGGCTGGACCACGGGCCGATCAGCGTGCACGACAAGATGCACGCGATGGGCCTGGACGTGGTGCCCTCGGTCGCGTCGCTGGCTCGGATCTTCCGCGAGGCTGGCGTTGCCCGACTCGAGCCGAAGAAACGACCTCGCTCGGCCTGGCGGCGGTTCGTCTACCCGGCCCCGAACGCGTGCTGGCAACTGGATGCCACCGAGTACGTCCTGACCGGTGGCCGCAAGTGTGTGATCTTCCAGCTCATCGACGACCACTCCCGCTACGCCGTGGCGTCCCACGTCGCCTGGGGCGAGACCGTCATGGACGCGATCAAGGTGGTCGACAAGGCCATCGCCGCCCACGGTGTCCCGCAACGGCTGCTGTCCGACAACGGACTCGCGCTCAACCCCTCGCGGCGCGGGTACCTGGGCCAACTCGTCGACCACGTGTCGCGGCTTGGGGTCGAGCCGATCACCGGGAAGCCGTACAAGCCGACCACCCAGGGCAAGAACGAACGCTTCCACCAGACTCTGTTCCGCTACCTCGACAAGCAGCCGCTTGCCGAGTCGCTGGCCGAGCTGCAGGCTCAGGTCGACGCCTTCGACCACATCTACAACACCGAACGTCCGCACCAAGGGCTACCGGGCCGCGTCACACCGTTGGCGGCATGGGAAGCAACACCGAAGGCCAACCCGCCCCGCCCCAGCACTGATCAGAAGCCATGGTTCGAGCGGCCCGTGCCGCAGCGGTACATGCACCCGCAACCACCCCCGCCGGCCGAGCTGCCAGCCGACACCCGCATCCGGAAGGTCAGCACCGGCGGCACCGTTCACGTGGACAAGGTCTTCTACAAGATCGACGTCGACCACGCCTTCAAACAGGTCCTCGTCATCACCGAGGGCACTCAGCCCGGAGACAAGATCACCATCACCGACCTGCAAGGCGAGATCCTCGCCGAACACGTCCGACCCGCCGTCGGGATCAGCTACGTCGGCAACGGCCGACCACCCGGAACACGTCCGAAGAACCCCCAAGTGTCACCGAAGTCCTGACACATCAGGTGTCACCGAAGTCCTGATGCAGAACTGTCACCCATGTCCTGAGACATCACACGTTACAGCGGCCGGGACACTTGCCTTCAATCGAACATGTGTTCGATCATGAGCGGGTGATCCTGCACGCCGACCTCGACTCGTTCTTCGCCTCGGTCGAGCAGCGCGACGACCCGAGCCTGCGCGGGCGGCCGGTGATCGTCGGGGGCGGGGTCGTGCTCGCGGCGAGCTACGAGGCCAAGGCGTGCGGGGTGAGGTCCGCGATGGGCGGGCGCCAGGCGAGGCGGCTCTGCCCGGAGGCGATCGTGGTGCCGGCGCGCTTCTCGGCGTACGTCGAGGCGAGCAAGCGCGTCTTCGAGATCTTCGACGACACCACGCCGCTGGTGGAGGGCATCTCCATCGACGAGGCGTTCCTCGACGTCGGCGGCCTGCGCCGGCTGGTCGGGCCGCCCGAGCAGATCGCGCACGACCTGCGCGTGCGGGTGAAGGACGAGGTCGGTCTCCCGATCTCGGTCGGCATCGCCCGCACCAAGTACCTCGCCAAGGTCGCGAGCGCGGTCTCCAAGCCCGACGGGCTGCTCGCCGTACCCCCCGAGGGCGAGGAGGCGTTCCTCCACCCGCTGCCGGTCGAGCGGCTCTGGGGGGTCGGCGCGGTGACCGCGACCAGGCTGCACGCCGACGGCATCCGCACGATCGGCGAGCTGGCCGCGCGCGAGGAGGTCGAGCTGAGCGCGACCGTCGGCAAGGCGGCCAGCCGGCACCTGTGGGCGCTGGCCAACCTGCTCGACCCGCGGCCGGTCGAGGTCGGCCGACGGCGCCGGTCGATCGGGTCGCAGTGCGCGATCGGGCGGCCGGGGAGGAAGAAGGACCGGATCGAGCTCGACGCGCTGCTCGCCGGCCTGGTCGACCGGGTGTCGCGGCGGCTGCGTGCGGGGGAGCGGATCGGGCAGACGTTCACGCTGCGGCTGCGCTTCGACGACTTCACGCGGGCGACGCGCTCGGCGACGCTGGCCCACTCGACCGCCACCACCGCGACCTGGCTGGAGACCGGCCGCCGGCTGCTCGCGGCGGCCTGGCCGCTGATCGAGGAGAAGGGCTGCACGCTGCTCGGCGTCACGATCTCCGGGCTGGCCGACGGGCGGTCGCAGCAGCTCGAGCTCCCGCTGTTCCAGCACGACGTGCACGAGGTGGGCCTCGACGCCGCGCTCGACCGGGTGCGGGACAGGTTCGGCTCCTCCTCGGTCACCCGGGCGGTGCTGGTCGGCCGGCGGACCGGCCTGGAGATGCCGACGCTGCCCGACCCCGGCCCCCCGACGCCGACGGCAACCTGACCGTGGTGGAGGACGATCCCCGCTAGCGTGATCGTGTGGGAAGGGTCCTCGACGGAGCGGATCGCGCTCAGCAGCGGTGGTCCGTGCTCGGCTACCCGCTCGCGGTGATCTACAAGTACTTCGACGACCAGGGCAACTACCTCGCCTCGATCATCACCTACTACGCGTTCATCGCGATCTTCCCGCTGCTGCTGCTCGGCTCCTCGATCCTCGGCTTCATCCTCCAGGGCAACGACGAGCTCCGGAACGACCTGATCGACTCGGCGCTCGCGCAGTTCCCGATCGTGGGCGACCAGCTCGGCCGACCGGAGGGGCTGACCGGCTCGACCCCCGCGATCGTCATCGGTGGTCTCGTCGCGCTCTACGGCGCGATGGGCCTGGGCCAGGCCCTCCAGAACGCGCTCAACGTCGCCTGGTCGGTCCCGCGCAACAGCCGCCCCAACCCGATCCTGCTCCGGCTCAAGAGCCTCTTCCTGCTCGTCACCGCCGGGGTCGCCGTGCTCGCGATCTCGATCCTGTCGACCCTCGCGGCGAACACCGAGGTCCTGGGCGACACCCTGTCGTCCTACCGCTGGCCGATCACGCTGCTCACGGTCGTCGTGAACACCGTCGTGCTCACGGCGCTCTTCCGGGTCGGCGCCGCCCGCAGCCACGACCTCTGGCGGGGTGCCGTGCCCGGCGCCCTCGCCGCCTCGCTGCTGTGGGTCGGACTCCAGCGCCTCGGCACGCTCTACGTCACCAAGGTCCTCACCGAGACCAGCGCGATGAACCAGACCTTCGGCCTGGTCCTCGGCCTCATCGGCCTCCTCTGGCTCACCGCCGTCATCGGCGTGCTCGGCATCGAGGTGAACGTCGTCCTCGAGCGCCGCCTCTGGCCCCGCGCCCTGCTCACGCCGTTCACCGACCGGGTGGCGCTCACCGATGCCGACCGTCGCGCGTACGCCGGCTACGCGCGGGCGCAGCGCCACAAGGGCTTCGAGACCGTCGAGGTCACCTTCACCGACACCCAGAAGCTCAAGCGGCTCGACATCGAGGACGACCACGCCGATCACGCGCCGTAGGAACGCACCCTCGGTACGCTCGACGGAGTGACGACGACTCTCGAGGCCCTCCGGCTCGGCACCCGCTACGCGACCGAGCTCGCGGACCTCGCGCTGCCGTGGCAGGCCGAGGAGACGCCGGACCCGCAGCTGCTCGTGGTCAACGATGCGCTGGCCGCCGAGCTCGGCCTCGACCCGGACGCGCTGCGGACCCCGGACGGCGTGCGCCTGCTGACCGGCACGCTGGTCCCGCCCGGCGCGACCCCCGTCGCGCAGGCGTACGCCGGGCACCAGTTCGGCGGCTACGCGCCACGCCTCGGCGACGGCCGGGCGCTGCTGCTCGGCGAGCTGACCGACCGCGAGGGCCGCGTGCGCGACCTCCACCTCAAGGGGTCGGGCCGCACCCCGTTCTCCCGCGGCGGCGACGGTCGTGCGGCCGTCGGCCCGATGCTGCGCGAGTACGTGGTCAGCGAGGCGATGCACGCCCTCGGCGTACCCACCACGCGGTCGCTCGCCGTCGTCGCCACCGGCCGGCGGGTGCAGCGCGAGACCGTCCTGCCCGGTGCGGTGCTGGCGCGGGTCGCGAGCAGCCACCTGCGGGTCGGCACGTTCCAGTACGCCGCCGCGACCCGTGACGCCGACCTGCTGCGCCGCCTCGCCGACCACGCGATCGAGCGCCACCACCCGGCCGCCGCGTCCGCCGCGAACCGCTACCTCGCTCTCTTCGAGTCGGTGGTCGCCGCGCAGGCCGAGCTGGTCGCGCAGTGGATGCTCGTCGGCTTCGTCCACGGCGTGATGAACACCGACAACATGACGATCTCCGGCGAGACCATCGACTACGGCCCGTGCGCCTTCCTGGAGGCGTTCGACCCGGCCACGGTCTACAGCTCGATCGACACCGGCGGCCGCTACGCCTACGGCAACCAGCCGATGGTCGCCGAGTGGAACCTCGCCCGCTTCGCCGAGACGCTCCTCCCGCTGCTCTCCGGCGACCCGGAGACGGCGGTCGCCCTCGCCACCGAGTCGCTCGGCGCCTTCCGCGCCCGCTACTCCGCCGCCTGGTCCGCCGGCCTCCGCGCCAAGCTCGGCCTCGGCACGCCTGGGCCCGCCGACGACCTGGCCGACGCCCTGGCCGACGAGCTGCTCGAGCTCATGCGCACCAGCCACGCCGACTGGACCAGCACCTTCCGCGCCCTCGCCCCGGCCGCCCGCGGCGACGCCGAGCCCCTGCGCGAACGCTTCCTCGACCTGCCCGCCATCGACGCCTGGCTCGCCCGCTGGCGCGCCCTCGCGCCCGACCCGGCCCTGCTGGTCCGCACCAACCCCGTCTACATCCCCCGCAACCACCTGGTCGAGGAGGCCCTCGACGCCGCCACCGCCGGGGACCTCGGGCCGGTGACGTCGCTCGTGGACGTCGTCCGGGAGCCGTACGCCGAGCGGCCCGGTCTGGAGCGGTACGCCGCCCCTGCCCCCGACGACTTCGGGCGGTACACGACGTACTGCGGCACCTGACCACGTCGTCGAGGGTCGGTGACGAGGCCTCACCCGCACGGGTGGGATCGCCCGACCGGATGCGCATGTCGTGGCCGCGACCAGTAGCGTCCTGTGTCGCCGATGCCTCGCGGCGTGGGTCGATCGACGTCCGTCTCGGAGCAAGCGATGAGGAGTGTCTTGGTGGAGAGTGCGACGAGCGGATGGCCCGAACTCCTGCGAGAGCATCGAGAGGCCGTGGTGTCGGAGTGGCAGGAGATCGTCGGCCGGTCCCTCGCGGGGCGGATGACGGCAGCCGAGTCCGCCCACGACATCGGCGAGATCTTCGACGGTCTGGTCGAGGGAGCCTCCGCCTCCGGGCAGGTCGACGTCCGCGGCACGTCCTTCGACGGGCTCCGCTCCCTGCTCAGCGATCTCGCCCGGGCCCGGGCCCGGCAGGGCTTCACGCCGACCGAGACCGCGGTGAGCGTCTTCGCGCTCAAGGACGCGGTGCTCGAGGTGATCGAGGGGAGCGGTGACGGCGACGACTACCGCGCCTTCGCCGACCTCTCCCGCGTGGTCGACGACCTCGGCCTCTTCATGCTCGAGACGTACGCCGGGGCGCGTGAGGCCGTGATCGCGGAGCAGGCCGAGACCCTGCTCGAGCTGTCCACCCCCGTCGTGAAGCTGTGGGACGGCATCGTGGCGCTGCCGCTCGTGGGCACGCTCGACTCGGCCCGCACGCAGGTCGTGATGGAGGCGCTGCTCCAGGCGCTCGTCGACACCGGCTCCGAGCACGCGATCATCGACATCACCGGCGTCGCTGCCGTGGACACCCAGGTGGCCCAGCACCTGCTCAAGACCGTCCAGGCGGCCCGCCTGCTCGGTGCCGAGTGCATCATCTCGGGCATCCGTCCGCAGATCGCGCAGACCGTCGTCGCCCTCGGGATCGAGCTCGGGGACATCCAGACGAAGGCCAACCTGGCCGACGCGATGCTGCTGGCGCTCCGCCGTTCCGGCGTCGACGTCGTGGCCATCGACCGGGCCGGCCGCTGATGGAGCGGGTCCCGGTCCTGCGGATCGGCGACGTCCTGCTGGTGTCGATCCAGATCGACCTCCAGGACCACATCGCGATCCAGCTCCAGGACGACCTGAGCGAGAGGATCGTCGAGACGGGCGCGAAGGGGGTGCTCATCGACATCTCCGCCCTCGAGATCGTCGACAGCTTCGTCGGACGCATGATCTCGACGACCGCCGCGGTGTCCCGGGTGCTCGACGCCGAGACGGTCGTCGTGGGCATGCAGCCCGCGGTGGCCATCACGCTGGTGGAGCTCGGGCTGACGCTCGACGGGGTGCGTACGGCGCTCGACGTCGACCGTGGGCTGGCGATCCTGGCGTCCTCCTCGGCGAACGCACGACCCGTGGTCGGCGATGACCGGCGCGACGGCTAACGCGACACCGCTGGTCGTCGCCAGCGACGCCGACGTGGTGAAGGTCCGACAGGCGGCGCGCGACCTGGCGGTCGAGGCGCGGCTCTCGATCGTCGACCAGACCAAGCTCGTGACCGCGACCAGCGAGCTCGCCCGCAACACCTTGGTGTACGGCGGCGGCGGCGAGGTGCTCGCCGCCCGGGTGGAACGCGCCGGCCGGACCGGGGTGGAGCTGGTCTTCAGCGACGACGGGCCGGGGATCCCGGACGTCGAGCTCGCGCTCACCGACGGATGGACCAGCGGCAACGGCATGGGCCTGGGTCTCTCGGGCACCCGGCGGCTGGTCGACGAGTTCGAGATCGACACCTCGCCCGGTCAGGGCACCCGGGTACGGATCCTCAAGTGGCGGCGGTGACATCCGCCGCCGAGATCGGCCCCCGTCATGCCGACGACGTCTGGGTCGCCGTCGACGAGGGTGCAGCGGTCGCCACGGCACGACGACGTGCGGCCACGGTCGCGGCGGCGCTCGGCCTCCCGGAGGAGCGGGTCGGTGAGGTCGAGATCGTCGCGAGCGAGCTGGCGACCAACCTGGTCAAGCACGCCGGGGGCGGCGACCTGGTCGTCCGCTCGACCCCGAGCGGCGGCGTCCAGCTGCTGGCGATCGACTCCGGTCCCGGCACCCGGGACCTCGAGGCGCTGATCGACGACGGGGTCTCGACCGCGGGCACCCTGGGCGTCGGCCTGGGCGCGGTGCGCCGGTTGGCGACCAGGCTCCGGGTTTGGGCGGAACCGGCCCGAGGGGCGGTCGTCGTGGCCGAGATCGCCGGTGCGGACGAGGCCGAGGACCCGGTGGGGCGGCTGGTGCGGACGCTGCGGGGCGAGACCGTCTGCGGCGACGTGATCGCGACCCGGAGGACCGCGCGCGGGTGGCTCCTCATGGTCGCCGACGGGCTGGGGCACGGGACGCTCGCCGCCGAGCCGGCTCGACGCGCCGCGGTCGTGCTGGAGTCGTCCGTGTCGGAGGATCCCCGCGATCTCGTCCAGCGGATGCACTCCGCACTCGGAGGCACGCGCGGAGCGGCGGTGGCGGTCAGCCGGGTGGACCTGGACAGCGGGGTCCTGACGCATGCGGCCGTCGGCAACATCAGCGGTCGGCTGGTCGGCGCGGGTCAGCGCCCGCGGACGCTCATCTCCCAGCCCGGGATCGTCGGGCATCGCCTGCCGCGGGTCGTGGAGAACCGGCACCAGCTCGACGACGTCGACCTCGTGGTGCTCCACAGCGACGGACTGACCGAGAAGTGGGACGCGGCCACGCTCCCGGTGCCGGGACGTCACGGCGCCACCGTGTGCGCGGCGGTGCTGCTGCGCGACGCGGGCACGCGGAGGGACGACGCGAGCGTCCTGGCCCTGCGAGTGACGTCGTGAGCTCCGGAGAGCCCGAGGCGCTGCTGGTCATGACCCTCGGCGAGGACGCCGACGTCTTCGCCGCCCGTCAGGTCGGGCGCGAGCTGGCGACCGAGGTGGGACTCGACCGGATCGACGCCACCCGGTGGGCGACCGCCATCAGCGAGCTCGCCCGGGAGGCGGCCGGCGCGGGCGGCGCCCGGCTCTCGTTCGCGGTACGCCGCGGGACCGATCTGGTCGTCACGCTGACGCACACGCGGCTGCCTCGCCACGCCGCGAGCATCCGGGCCGCCGAGCGGCTGGTGGACTCCCTGACCTATGCCGAGGCCGACGGCGGAGCCGTCGTGGAGCTGGCGAAGTCCGCCGCGGCCCCCTTGGCAACCGCCGACCTCGACCGGCTGCGGACGGTGGTCGCCAGCCAGTCACCGGCGAACCCGATCGAGGAGATGCGACAGCAGAACGAGGAGCTCGTCGCTCTCCTCGACACCGTGCGCTCGAAGAACGCCGAGCTGGAGAGGCTCAACCGTGAGCTGGAGGAGACCAACCACGGGGTCATGGCGCTCTACAACGAGCTGTCCGGGGAGCTCGAGCGCACGAACCAGGGGGTCGTGGCGCTCTACGCCGAGATCGACGAGAAGAACGAGCAGCTCACGGCGGCCAGCGAGGCCAAGAGTCGCTTCCTCCGCAGCATCAGCCACGAGCTGCGGACGCCGGTCAACTCGGTGCTCGGCCTGACCAGGCTGCTGACCGATCCGGGAGCCGGACCGCTGACGCCGGAGCAGACCGAGCAGATCGACTTCATCCGCGCGAGCGCCGCGGACCTCCTCACCCTGGTGAACGAGCTGCTCGACCTGGCCAAGGCCGAGTCCGGACGCCTCGACCCGGTGTTCCAGGACCTGCCGGTGGACGTCCTGTGCGACGAGCTCCGCAGCCTGGCGAGCCCGCTCCTGCGCGAGGGCGTGCAGCTGCTGATCGAGGACGTGCCGCCCGGGATGGTGCTGCGGACCGACCCGGACCTGCTGCGCCACGTGACGCGCAACCTGCTCAGCAACGCGGCGAAGTTCACGACCCACGGCTCCGTGCGCGTCGAGATCGAGCAGGACGAGGACGAGACCCTCCTCAGCATCGCCGACACCGGCCTGGGCATCAGCGAGGAGGACCAGGCGCGGGTCTTCGAGGAGTTCTTCCAGGCCCGGACCTCCCTCCACGCGACGGCGAAGGGCACCGGGCTGGGCCTCCCGTTCGCGCAGCGCGTGGCCCGGGCCCTCCAGGGGGCGATCGAGCTCCGGAGCACCCTAGGGGAGGGCAGCCGGTTCACGATCCGCCTGCCCCGCCGGCCCGAGGAGACGAGCGCGTGACCACGCCCCGGATCCTCGTCTGCGACGACACCCCGGCGAAGCGGTACGTCCTCACGAGCTGGCTCCGGCGTGCCGGCTTCGCGGTCCTCGAGTGCGCCACCGCCGGCGAGGCCGTGGCGCTGCTCCAGACCGAGACGATCGACCTCGCGGTCCTGGACGTGCACCTCCCCGACGGCAGCGGCCTGGACATCACCCGCACCATCCGCTCCGACGCCGCGCTGGCCTCGACGCCGGTCATCCACGTCTCCGCCGTGGCCCGCGAGCTCGTCGACAAGGTCACGGCGCTGGACGAGGGCGCGGACGCCTATCTCGTGGACCCCATCGAGCCGGACGAGATGATCTCGACCGTGCGCGCCCTGCTGCGCTCCTCGAGCGCCCGGAGGGACGCGGAGCTGCTGGCCACCCGCCTGGCGCGCCTCAACCGGGCCGCTGTCCGCCTCAACGTCGCGGCCAGCATCCTGCGCCTGGTCGAGGCGACGGCCCGCGCCGCCAACGAGGTCCTCGATGCGCCGGCCGTGGCGCTTCACCTGGACGAGCAGGGCGAGGCCTGGTGGGCCACCGCCACCGGGAGCGAGCGGACCGTCACCTCCGGCGTGGTGCCTCAGGAGAAGACCGCACCCCTCCTCGCGCAGCTCGGTGCGGACGTGGAGGTGGTCGACCCCGAGTCCGGGTGGAGCGAGCACCTGCCGGCCGCGCACGGCGACTGGCTGGTCTGCCCGATCCGGATCGACACCGCCCTGGTCGGCGTGGTCACGGTGCCCGTGGGATCGCCGGACGACCGTGACGGCCAGGCCGTGCTGCTCCAACGGCTCGCCCAGGCCGCCGCGGTCGCGATCGAGAACCTGCGCACGCTGGCCTTCGAGCACCGGACGGCCCTCACCCTGCAACGGAGCCTGCTCCCGAGCGTGCTGCCCGAGCCGGTCGGTGTCGGGCTCGCGGCGCGGTACCGCGCCTCGCAGCAACGCGTGGAGATCGGTGGCGACTTCTTCGACGCCTTCGAGGTCGACGACGAGTGCATGCTGGTGATCGGCGACGTCCAGGGGCACTCCCTCGAGGCGGCGGTCGTGATGGCGGAGCTGCGCTACTCGCTGCGCGCGTACGCCTTCGAGGGCCACGACCCCACGGTCATCGCCGATCTCCTGGACGACCTCCTGGACCGCTCCGGCTCCGAGCTGATCGCGACGGTGTGCATCCTCGTGCTCGACCGCAGCCGGCGACAGCTGCGGGTCGTGACCGCGGGCCACCCGGCTCCGATCCTGGTCCGGGCCGGTGTGCCGCGGCTGATCGAGGAGCGGGGCCCCCTGCTCGGCGCCGGCATCCGGGGTCGTGAGGCCGCGGTCCGCGACGTGTCACCGGGCGACCGCCTCGTGCTCTACACCGACGGCCTGGTCGAGCGCCGCGGCGAGGACCTCATCGCCAACACCGAGCGCCTCGTCGATCAGGTGGGCGCCTTCCGGGGGAGCCCCCACGGGCTGGCCGACGCGCTCCTCGCCACCTGGGGCGACAGCCCGGACGACGTGGCGCTCCTCGTCGTCGACATCACGAGCTGAGCCACACGAGCGCCACCGCCAGCAGGACGGCGGTCGAGAGCATCCCGAGCGCGAACGACCGCCACGCGTGGGAGCCACCGGCCACCGCGGCGACCAGCCCGGCGAAGACGAACGACACCGCGAGGGCGGCGTCCCGGGCGGCGTCGGTCCAGAGCCAGCCGAGGAGGAGGCCGGCGGGGAGGCCCACCAGGGCGCCGTACCCCCAGCGGGGAGCGGGGCGGTCGGGGACGGTCCGGATCTCGCGCACGCGTCGAGTCTCGCACCGTGCGAGGTCGAGGCGGCTGTCGTATCCGTCGGGTGCGGTTCGTGGAGAGGATGAGGATGGTCAGCGGGACCGTCCACCGCGAAGGAGACCGACATGACGCACTACCTGATGTCCGTGCACGGCCCGGCCGACGGCGGCGAGTTCGGCAGCTACGGTTCGCGCGAGGAGATGGAGCAGGCGTTCGCCGACACGGGCGCCTTCAACGAGCGGCTCAAGGAGCAGGGCTACTGGGTGTTCGCCGGGGGCCTCCAGCCGTCGACCACGGCGACCGTCGTCGACGGCCGGGGCGAGAAGCCGCTGATCACCGACGGCCCCTACCTCGAGACCAAGGAGCACATCGGCGGCTTCTGGGTCATCGACGCCCCCGACCTCGACGTGGCGCTGAGGCTCGCGGCCGAGGGCTCGAAGGCCTGCCGGGGTCCGGTCGAGGTCCGGCCCTTCGACGGTCTCGCCTGAGGCGGCGCGGTCGGGTCAGCTCCGGCCGTGGAGCCGGCGGTACAGCTCGATCTCGGAGTGGATCCGGTGCGGCACCGGGGCGCCCAGCCGGGTGATGGCGGCGGCGTACCCCTCGAGCGCGGCGAGGAGGTCGGCGCGCAGCGGGTTCACCTCGGTGCTGCGGGCCCCGACCCGGCGCGCCTCGTCCAGCCGCTCTCGGGCGACCGAGATGTCGCGCAGGTGGGCCGAGAGCTGTTCCTGCTCCGCCATGGGTCACCGTCCTGATCGATGGGACTTCCCCGAATGCGCAGGTGCCCCGGACGTGGAGACGTCCGGGGCACCCGTTGAGCCGTGCGACCTCAGAGGGCGCGGACGTTCTCCGCCTGCGGGCCCTTGGGGCCCTGCGTGACGTCGAACTCGACCTTCTGGTTCTCGTCCAGGGACTTGTAGCCCTGACCCGTGATCGCCGAGTAGTGGACGAAGACGTCGGCGCCGCCGCCGTCCTGCGCGATGAAGCCGAAGCCCTTCTCGGCGTTGAACCACTTGACGGTTCCCTGAGCCATGTTTCTTTTCCTTCGATCACTATGGCGCGGACACTGTGCCCACGCCCGCCAGAGCCACCCGCTGACGCCTGATGTCCAGCTGAACCGAAGACCAAGAACTACAAGAGATGCGCCGCCGTTTCTCTGGCGGCCGAGAGCAGCGAGCTCCCTCCAACACCGCCACGGTATCACCGCGTCAGCCCACGAGTCTGATCCTCAGGGCGTCGAGGACCTCGTCGCCCAGCCCGAGGCCGTCACGCAGGTAGCCGTCGATCGATCCGTAGTCGGCGTCGACCGCGTCGTACGCCGCCTGGAGGTACTCCTCCTCGACGACCATCGTCGGCTCGTAGACCTCGACCTTCTCGGGTCCGAGGTGCTCGCCGACGAGCGCCAGATACTTCTCGCGCGTGGCCGAGGAGACCTCGTTGGTGAGGAGGTAGTCCGCGAGGATCGTGTCGCGGTCGACGCCCGCGATCTCCAGCAGCAGCACGGCGGCCCAGCCGGTGCGGTCCTTGCCTGCCGTGCAGTGGAAGAGCTGCGGCAGGTCGCGGGTCGCGAGCGAGGTCAGCAGCCGGGCGTACGCCGCCCGCGAGTCGGCCGAGCGGACGAATGCGTCGTACACCTCCCGCATCACCCGGTGCGCGGCGTCGCTGTCCGCGAGGCCGTCCACCATCTCGGTCGGGATGCCGGAGATCTCCGCGTGCTCCCACGTCGCGCCGGGGACCTCGACGTCCGGGTGGGCGTCGACCTCCAGCTGTCCGCGCAGGTCGTGGATCGCCCGGATCCCCAGCCCCGCCAGGGAGGCGGCGTCCTCCTCGGTGAGCTGGAGCTCGTTCGACCGGTAGAAGACGCCGCGCCGCACGCGTCCACCGTCGCGCGTCGGGTGGCCCGGCCCGGCCACGTCGCGGAAGTTGTCGGCGGACGCGAGCCGGAGCAGCTCGTGGGACGGGTCGGTCACGCCTCGCAGGATAGGGCCGTCCCCGAACGCCGCAGTGGTGACTACCGGTCGAACGCCGCCCGGACGCCGGCCTCGGTGAGCCCGTAGTCCTCCAGCGTGTACGTGTGCGAGGGCCTGGCCTTGCCCTGCTTGGACTCGTGGTCGATCTCCTCGATCGCGGCCTGCACCTCGGGCGTCCAGTCGAGATCGAACCGGTCGTAGACCCGGCGGGTCGCCGCGAGCGGGTCGGTCACCAGGTCCTCGAACGCGATCTCGACGAACTGGTCCCGGTCGTACCTCGGCCGCGCGTCGTGGAACGCGTGGAAGGCCCGCGAACACAGGTCGAGCTGGGTCCGGCCGAGAGCGAGCAGGACGAGGCGAGGCAGGTGGCCGGGTCGCGGTGCGTGTAGACGATCAGCGCGTCCGGGTAGACAGGGCAAGGAGTTGGTCGTCGAGTTCGGCGGGCTCTACCACCACACGTTCCGGCGCACCCCGGACGGCTGGCGCAGTCGCAAGCTGCACGAGGAGATCGTCTGGAAGCGGTGGATGTGACGTCGGCTCCGGCCGACCGTGAGACGCCCGTGGTGGTGCGTGACCCTCGCTGACGCACAATGGGGCCATGTCCGAGCAGCTCCCCGAGAACTCCGAGGGACACCCGATCCTGGCCGGGCTGGCCGCCCTGGCCGGCGTGGCGGTGGTGGTCGGGCTCGTGCTCGGCCTCGTCGTGGCCGCCGGCACCAGCGTGCTCGGCCTCGGCGGTGACGGCGAGGCCTCGACCTCGACGTCCGAGCGGTCGATGTACCTGCCCAAGCCGCAGAAGACGCCGACCGAGACCGCGCCGCAGTACACGCTCGCCCCGGTCGAGGGTGGCTCGCACACGCCGACGCAGAAGCCCTCCTCGAAGCCGACCGAGTCCGCGTCGCCCCGCAAGCAGATCACGCTGTCGGCGTCGACCACGACCTCGGCGCCCATGGAGCAGTTCGACCTCACCGGGGTCTACCCGAGCGGCGAGGGCGCGATCCTCCAGGTGCAGCGCTTCGAGGGCGGCGCCTGGGCCGACTTCAACGCGACCGGCTCGGTGAGCGGCGGCACCTTCCAGATCCCGATCTACACCAGCCAGCCCGGCGTGAACCGCTTCCGGGTGGTCGACTCCGACACCCAGCTGGAGTCCAACGAGATCCGGATCACCATCGGCTGAGCGGCTCCGCCGCGGGGCGTCGAGACACCAGAAACGGCCCCCGGAGGGTGCTCTCAGGGGCCGTTCGGGGTGTCGCGACGAGAGGTCAGGCGGCGCGGGCGAGCTCCCGCTGCGGCTCGGGGGGCGGCACGGTGACCGGCGTACGCCGCAGCCGGGCGATCACGGCCGGCTGGCCGAGCAGGATGCCGCCGAGCACCAGGAGCATGCCGAGGCCCTGGGTGAGGCCGAACGCCTCGCCGGCCAGGGCGATGCCGATGAGCGTGCCGGCGACCGGGTTGAGCAGGCCGACCAGCGAGACCGCGGCGGCCGGGAGCTGGCGCAGGCCGCGGAGCCACAGCAGGTTCGCGAGCGCGGTCGCGACCAGGCCCAGGTAGAGGAAGCCGCCGATCGCGCGCGCGTCGAGGGCCGGGGGCGCGCCCTCGACGAGCAGGGCGACCGGCAGCAGCACGAGGCCACCGGCCACGAGCTGCCAGGCCGTGAAGGTCGGGAGCTCGACCGGCGGGTGCCACCGCTTGACGAGGATGTAGCCCAGCGACGACATCGCCACGGCGCCGAACGACGCGGCCACGCCGACCGGGTCGACCGTCGTACCGCCCTGGAGGACGAGGAGCGCGACGCCGGCGAAGCCGATGCCCGCGCCGACGAGTGAGGCGACCGCCGGCTTCTCGCGGATCAGTCCCCAGGCGAGCAGCATCATCATGACCGGCGCGGTCGCGGTGAGAGTGGCGGCCAGGCCGCCGGGGAGGCGGTACGCCGCCACGAAGATCAGCACGAAGAAGGCGCCGACGTTCAGGGTGCCGAGCACCAGCGAGCGCCACCACCAGATGCCCTGCGGCAGCCGGGGTCGGAACGCCAGCAGCAGCAGGCCGAACGGCAGGGCCCGGACCATCGCCCCGAAGAGCGGTCGGTCCGGCGGCAGGAACGTCTCGGTCACGTAGTAGCCCGAGCCCCAGGCGACCGGGGCGAGCGCCGTGAGCGCGAGGGTCCGCCAACTATTTTCCACGGAAAGCACAATAGTTTCCGAGTGAGATATATTCCGGCTGTGGAGAGCGATCTCGATCACGTCGGCCGGATCATGGCCCAGTGGGGCGCCGAGCGCCCCGACCTCGACGTCTCACCCCAGGGCGTGATCGGCCGCTTGCACCGGCTGGCCCAGCGGCTGACCGAGGAGCTCGTGGTGGTGTACGCCGAGTACGGGCTCGGCGAGGGCGAGTTCGACGTGCTGGCGACGCTGCGCCGGGCCGGCGCGCCGTACGAGCTCGCTCCGGGCGAGCTCGCCCGCTGGACGATGGTCTCGTCCGGGGCCATCACCAAGCGGGTCGACCGCTGCGTGGAGCAGGGCTGGGTGACGCGGCGCGTCAGCGAGGGCGACCAGCGCGGCCGGGTGATCGGGCTGACCCCGTCCGGCCTCGACGTGATCGACCGGGCGTTCACCGCCCACATCGCCAACGGGCACCGCCTGGTCGGGATGCTCGACGAGATGGAGAGGGCCCGGCTCGCCCACCTCCTCGAGAAGTGGGGCCGGGCCCTGGGCTGACCTGTCAGTTCTGGCTCTCCGGAAGTCGCTGAGCCGTCACTTCTGGTCATCCAGAAGTGACAGCTCAGCGGTGATCCAGCGACCAGAAGTGACAGGTCGGCGTCAGCTGGGGATCCAGTCGAAGGTGTCCGGGTTCGGGCCGGTGCGGCCGTCCTCGCCCTTGTCGAGCGCGCTGATCGCGGCCACCTCGTCGGGGGTGAGCGAGAAGTCGAAGATCTCGAAGTTCTCGCGCATGCGCTGCTCGTTGACCGACTTCGGGAACACGATGTCGCCCCGCTCGACGTGCCAGCGCAGCGTCACCTGCGCCGGCGTCTTGCCGTGCGCGGCGGCGATCCGGCCGATCACCTCGTCATCGAGGACCGCGCCCTGGGCGATCGGGGACCAGGACTCCACGGCGACCTGGTGGCGGTGGGAGGCCGAGCGGGCAGCCTCGTTGGTGAAGTAGGGGTGCACCTCGATCTGGTTGACCGCGGGCTTCACGCCGGTCTCCTCGATGATCCGGTCCAGGTGGGCCGGCTGGAAGTTGGAGACGCCGACCGACGCGGCGCGCCCGTCCTCGACGAACTCGGCGAGCGTGCGCCAGGTCGAGACGTAGTCGCCGTCGTACTGCGTGGGCAGCGGCCAGTGGATGAGGAACAGGTCGATCCGGTCGAGCCCGAGCTTGCGCAGCGTCTCGTCGAACGCGCGGCGCGCGTCGTCGGGCCGGTGGAAGGAGTTGTTGAGCTTGCTGGTGATGTAGAGCTCCTCGCGCGGCAGGCCGGAGGCCTTGATCGCGGCGCCGACGCCCTCCTCGTTCTGGTACATCTCCGCGGTGTCGATGTGCCGGTACCCGACCTCGAACGCCTTCGTGGTGACCTCGGCGGTGTCCGCCGGCGGCACCTGGAAGACCCCGAAGCCGAGCTGCGGGATGGTCGTGTCGTTGTTGAGGGTGATGCTCGGAACGGTCATACCTGTGTCATCTCCGATGGGGGGCCGGATCATTCCCCGATCAGGGGGCGCATGGACCCGCTCGGGAACAACCCCGCCCTTGGGCTGCGTTGAGTCGGGTGATAGAAGTTGAGTCGGCTGGACTCAACTAGTTTGGGTCGGGGCCGCGGGTCGCGGCACGATGGCCCAGAACGAGACTCGACACCGGAGGTAACACAGACATGGCACGTGCGGTCGGCATCGACCTCGGCACGACGAACAGCGTCGTCGCCGTCCTCGAGGGTGGCGAACCCACCGTCATCGCGAACGCGGAAGGCGCCCGTACCACCCCGTCGGTCGTCGCCTTCGCCAAGAACGGAGAGGTGCTGGTCGGCGAGGTCGCCAAGCGCCAGGCCGTCACCAACGTCGACCGGACCATCCGGTCGGTCAAGCGGCACATGGGCACCGACTGGAAGCAGGAGATCGACGACAAGTCGTTCACCCCGCAGCAGATCAGCGCCTTCGTGCTCCAGAAGCTCAAGCGCGACGCGGAGGCCTACCTCGGCGAGACCGTCACCGACGCGGTGATCACGGTCCCGGCGTACTTCTCCGACGCGCAGCGCCAGGCCACCAAGGAGGCCGGCGAGATCGCGGGCCTCAACGTCTCGCGCATCGTCAACGAGCCCACCGCGGCCGCGCTGGCCTACGGCCTCGACAAGGGCGACGACCAGACCATCCTGGTCTTCGACCTCGGCGGCGGCACCTTCGACGTGTCCCTCCTCGAGATCGGCGAGGGCGTGGTCGAGGTCAAGGCGACCTCCGGTGACAACCACCTCGGTGGCGACGACTGGGACGCGCGGATCGTCGACTGGATGATCAAGAAGTTCAAGGACAACAACGGCGTCGACCTCGGCGCCGACAAGATCGCCAAGCAGCGCCTCCAGGAGGCCGCGGAGAAGGCGAAGATCGAGCTCTCCTCCTCGAGCGAGACCACGATCCACCTGCCGTACATCACCCACGGTGAGTCCGGCCCGCTGCACTTCGAGGAGAAGCTGACCCGCAGCGAGTTCCAGAAGCTCACCGCGGACCTGCTCGACCGCACCAAGGCGCCGTTCCAGTCGGTGCTGAAGGACGGCGGCGTCGACGTGAGCAAGATCGACCACGTCGTGCTCGTCGGCGGCTCGACCCGGATGCCGGCCGTGACCGACCTGGTCAAGGAGCTGCTCGGCGGCAAGGAGCCCAACAAGGGCGTGAACCCGGACGAGGTCGTCGCCGTCGGCGCGGCCCTCCAGGCCGGCGTCCTCAAGGGCGAGGTCAAGGACGTCCTCCTGCTCGACGTGACCCCGCTGTCGCTGGGCATCGAGACCAAGGGCGGCGTGATGACCACCCTCATCGAGCGCAACACCACCATCCCGACCAAGCGGTCCGAGATCTTCACGACCGCCGACGACAACCAGCCGTCGGTCGAGATCAAGGTCGCCCAGGGCGAGCGTCAGATGTGGTCGCAGAACCAGCCGCTCGGCAACTTCGAGCTCACCGGCCTCCCGCCGGCCCCGCGCGGCGTGCCGAAGATCGAGGTCACCTTCGACATCGACGCCAACGGCATCGTGCACGTGACCGCGAAGGACCAGGCCTCCGGCAAGGAGCAGTCGATGACGATCTCCGGCGGCTCCGCGCTGTCGAAGGAGGACATCGACCGGATGGTCAAGGAGGCCGAGCAGTACGCCGAGGAGGACGCCAAGCGGCGCGAGGCCGTCGAGGTCCGCAACCAGGCCGACCAGCTCGTCTACACAACCGAGAAGTTCCTCGCCGACAACAGCGAGAAGCTCCCCGAGGACGTGAAGACCGAGGTGCAGGCCGACGTCGACGCCCTCAAGGCCACGCTCGAGAACTCCGAGGCCACGGCCGACGAGCTCAACGCCGGCATCACCAAGCTCGGTGAGTCCAGCCAGAAGATGGGGGCCGCGATGTACGCCGCCGCCGAGGCCGACGCGGCCGCCGCCGGCGGCTCGGACGGCTCGACCGGCGAGGCCGACGACGACGTCGTCGACGCCGAGATCGTGGACGAGGACACCACCGACCGGTCCGAGGGCGAGACCAAGTGACCGAGCCGTCCCAGGACGAGCAGCTCGTTCCCAGCCCTGGCCTGACGCCTGAGGAGCAGGAGACCCCTGCTCCTCAGGCCGACGGCCCGGGCGAGGGGGCTGCCGAGACCGAGGACGAGCTCACCGCCGTACGCCGCCAGCTGGAGGAGCGCACCGGCGACCTCCAGCGGCTGCAGGCCGAGTTCGTCAACTACAAGCGCCGCGTGGAGCGGGACCGCGAGCTGGTCAAGGAGAACGCGACGTACGCCGCGCTCTCCCCGATCGTCGAGGTCCTCGACACCGTCGACCGCGCTCGCGAGCACGGCGACCTGGACCCCGGCTTCCGGGCCGTGGCCGACCAGCTCGAGCGCGTGGTGGCGGGCGTCGGGCTCGCGAAGTTCGGTGCGCCGGGCGACGCGTTCGACCCGACCATCCACGAGGCCCTGAGTCACATCGGCGAGGACCCCGAGGTCGAGGTGACCACCTGCAAGGTGGTCGCCAAGGCGGGGTACCGCATCGGCGAGCGCGTCGTCCGCGCCGCGCAGGTGCTGGTCGTCGATCCTGCCACCAGCTAGACGAGGGAAGGAGGTGCGCGATGAGTGCCACTGACAACGGCTTCCGGGCCGACTGGGCGCAGAAGGACTTCTACCGCGAGCTCGGCGTCGCCAAGGACGCGTCGGCCGACGACATCAAGAAGGCCTACCGCAAGCTCGCGCGCGCCAACCACCCCGACTCCAACCCCGGTGACACCGCCAAGCACGACAAGTTCAAGGCGGTGGCCGAGGCGTACGACGTCGTCGGCGACGCCGAGAAGCGCAAGAAGTACGACGAGATGCGCCAGCTCTACGCGTCCGGCGGCTTCCGGGGTGGCTTCGGCGGTGGTGGCGGCGGTCCGGCCGGGGGGTTCAACCTCGACGACCTGCTCCGCGACCAGGCCGGTCAGCGCGGCGGCTTCGGCGACATGTTCGGTGACCTGTTCGGCGGCGGCGCCGGTCGCCGGCGCCAGCAGCGGGCCCGCCCGACCAAGGGCCAGGACGTCGAGACGTCGGCGACGATCAGCTTCACCGACGCCCTCGAGGGCGTCACGATCTCGCTGCGCCTCACCTCCGACGCGGCCTGCCCCGACTGCCACGGGACCGGAGGCAAGCCCGGCACCAAGCCGCACGTGTGCCCCGAGTGCGAGGGCGCGGGCTTCGTGGTCTCCTCCGCCGGCGGGGCGTTCTCGATCAACGAGACCTGCCCGGTCTGCGGTGGCCGCCAGCTCGTCTACGACGAGAACTGCCCGACCTGCCACGGCAGCGGCCGCGGCACGTCCGCCCGCACGATCCAGGCCCGCATCCCCGCGGGCGTGAAGGACGGGCAGCGCATCCGGCTGCGGGGCAAGGGCGGCGCCGGTGAGAGCGGCGGACCCGCGGGCGACCTGTTCGTCACCGTGAAGGTCACCCCGCACCGGATCTTCGGCCGCAAGGACGACAACCTCACCCTCGACGTGCCCGTCGCCTTCGACGAGGCCGCGCTGGGGGCGGAGATCAAGATCCCGACGCTCGGCGGCGCGCCGGTCACGCTCAAGATCCCGGCCGGTACGCCGAACGGGCGGACCTTCCGGGTCCGCGGCAAGGGCGCCCCGAAGGCCGACGGCAGCCGCGGCGACCTGCTCGCGACCGTCGAGGTGCAGGTGCCCGCGCACCTCTCGTCCGAGGCGAAGGCCGGCATCGAGGCCTATCGTGCCGCCATGGCCGACAAGCCGCTGCGCACGAAGCTGTTCGAGGAGAGCTAGGGCCATGCCTCCTCGCCCACTGGCCTGCTGCGCGACGCCCCACGGGCGCCTCGCGGCGTTGTCGTCAGTCGCCGGGACTCCGTCCCGCCTCCTTCCTCCGCCTTGCGAGGCATCCCGTGGATGCGCCGCGCGCGACGGCCGAGGGCGAGGAGGCATGGCCTGATGCCGCGACCGCCCTTCGAGCCTCCCGGGCCGGACGCCGCGGTCTTCGTGATCAGCGTGGCCGCGGAGCTCAGCGGGCTGCATCCGCAGACCCTGCGCACCTACGAGCGCCTCGGGCTGATCACGCCCGGCCGCGCCGGGGGAGGCGGTCGCCGCTACTCCCCGCGCGACATCGAGCTGCTGCGCTCGATCGCGGAGCTCACCTCGTCCGGCATCGGCATCGAGGGCGTCCGCCGGATCCTCGAGCTCGAGAACCGGATCGAGGCCCTGGCCGCCCGCAACGAGGAGCTCGCCGCCGAGCTCGCGGCCACCCGCGAGGCCCTCCGCCAGGCCCTCAGCGTCCGGCGTACCCCCGACGGCAACAAGCTGCCGGTGCTCCGCGGCCCCGACCCGGGCCAGTCGGTCGTGGTCTGGCGGCGCGGCCGCTGACGCCGACCCGGCGCGTCAGACGGCCGGCAGCTCCACGGTGAACACCGCGCCGCCCTCGGGACCGGGGGAGTACGACGCCGAGCCGCCCTGGGCGGCGGCGAGGGTGCGGACCACGTGGAGGCCGAGGCCGGTGCCGGGGACGGCGTCCCGGGCGGCGCGGCTGAACTCGCGGAACAACCGGTCGCGGAACTCCTCGGGCACGCCCGGTCCGTGGTCGGCCACGTCGATCGCGACGAACGACCCCGCGGGACGGACCCGCACGGTGACCGGCGGCCGGCCGTACTTGCCGGCGTTGGACAGCAGGTTCGAGACGATCTGCTCCAGCCGCAGCGGGTCCGCGCGGATGCGGCGGTCGTCCTCGACGTCCACGGTCGCGTCGTACCGCTGCGCGACCACGCGGCGGACCACGTCGCCGACCGCCACGTCGCGCACCTGGATGAGCAGGGAGCCCCGGCGGGCCTGCGCGGTGGTGAGCAGGTCGGTGGTGATGCCGTCGAGGATGCGGGCCTGGCGGGCCATCGCGTCGATCAGCTCGGCCGTCGTCTCGGGCTCGAGCTCGCTGACCGCGTCCAGGGTCTCCGCGGTGCCGCAGATCACCGCGACCGGGCCGCGGAGCTCGTGCGCGGTCGTCGCGACCGCCCGGCGCAGCGCGGCGACGTCGGCCGCTCCGACGTCGAGGTAGAGGAGCAGCGAGGAGCTGCCGCGGCGCAGGGTCGCCTGCACCGGTACGTCGCCGACCGTGAGGTCGCGGGCCGCCTCGGTGCCGGCGCGGTGGGCGTCCACGAACGACGCCAGCTCGCCGGACACCCGCGCCAGCGGCGTGCCCGCCACCGCGTCGTCGCCGAGGACGCTGCGGGCCGCGGCGTTGGCGTAGCGGATCGCGAGTCCGCCCTCGTCGGCGAGCTCGAGGATCGGCACCGGTGCGAGCTCGACCAGGTCGGAGCCGGTCCCGTGGCCGGCGGCGAGGGCAGCGGCGGGCGCGGGCGGCGCCCCGCGGCGGGCCATCGCGGCGCCGAGGTAGTCGACGACGGTGGCCAGCGGTGCGCCCTTCTGGAGGTAGCCGTCGGCGCCGCTGGCCAGCGCCCGCTCGGTCATCTGCGTGGCGCCGAAGCCGGACATCACGACGATGGTCGCGTCCGGGCAGGACGTGCGGATGTGCGGCAACGCCTCGAGCCCGTCCATCACCGGCATCGACAGGTCCAGCACGACGAGGTCGGGGTCCGCCGAGCGGGCGACCTCGATGCCGGCGGCGCCGTCCCCGGCCTCGCCGACGACCTCCCAGCCGGCGCGCTTGAGCGCGATGCGCATGAGGTTGCGCAGGTCCGCGGTGTCGTCGACCAGGACCACCCGGGGAGCGGTCACTGCGGGTCCTCCTCGGGCTCCGTGGTCACCGCGGCCGGGGTGCTGCGCAGCAGGTGCATCGAGTAGTGGTCGCTGCCCAGCAGCTCGGTGATCATCCGGCTGGCGGAGTCGATCGACGTGGTCAGCGCCTCCTGGGCGCGCTCGGGCTGATCGAGGTCGAGCGCCATCTTCGCGACCACCAGGCCCTGGAGCACGCTGTCGTTGAGCTCGAGCGCCTGCTGCTCGCGCGCCCGCAGGTCCTCGAAGAGCTTGGCGCCCTGCATGAGCGAGCCGTAGCTGCGCCGCAGCGTCCAGTAGTACGCCGCCACGATCGCGCCGACGACGTCCCAGGTCGCCAGCGGCCAGCCCCACGCCTCCCGCATCGCGAGTCCGTCGGGGTCGTCGATGCCGAACGACGGCAGCAGCATGTGCACCGAGTGCGTGCCGTGGTGCACCGCGCAGGTGAAGAAGATCGCCGCGGTCGCGGCGCCGAGCGGGTTGGTGCGCAGCTGCTGGCTGCGCGCGAGCGGCACCACGATGGCGAGCGCGATGAGGAGGTAGGCCAGCGCGATCACCGCGTTGGCCACCATCCCGACCTGCCACGACATTCACCCACCCCCCAGCGAGAGGACGACGAGCAGCGTGGTGCCGAGCGCGAGCCACGCGTGCGCGGCCGGGTGCCACTCCGCCCAGGGCGCGGTACGCCGAACGCCGGCCCGGACCGCGAGCAGGCACGCCGCCGCGGCGACGAGCTCGCAGGCGACGGCGGTGACGTCCCAGGCCCCGACCGCCTCGCGGCCGGGGAGGCCGACCGTGCGGGAGACGGCCCACACTGCGACGACCGCCAGGTTGCCGGCCGCGCCGAGCACCAGCCACGTCGGCGTCGGCCGGCGCAGCGCCCGGTCCGCCCAGCCGAGCTGGGCGAGCGCACAGCCGAGGAAGAACAGCGCGACAGCGAGGCCCTCGCGGGCGTGCGGCAGGACCATCGCGGCGTGCACGCCGGCCGCGACCAGCGCGCTCGACACCGCCAGCGGGAGCAGCAGCACCGAGCCGGCGGGGGCGGTCACCGGCCGCGCCGGGACGCCGGCGAGCGCGGCGACGGGAGCGCCGGCGGCGTACCGCTCCAGCGCGGCGCGCAGGCTGCCGACGCGCTGCTCGTGGAGGTCGCGCGGGGAGTTCGCGCGCGGTCGCGGCGCGAGGGTCGGGGCCAGCAGCGCCCCGAGTCCTGCGAGGCCGGCCGCCACCAGCACGAGGTGCACTGCGTGCGCCACCATTCCCGAAGGCTAGGGCTTCGCGGACACCCACGGACGAAGCTGCGGAAAATTCCCAGAGTTGAGTGGAACAGACTCAACTTTGACCGCGTTAGGAACGACAGAGTGTCCGGTCAGTGACGTGCACAGGAGAATGACGACATGAGCCAGTTCGGGGCCGAGAGGTTCACCACCCGCAGCCGCGAGGCGATCGAGGCCGCCCAGCTGTCCGCGACCACCGCGGGCAACACCCACACCGAGCCCATCCACCTGCTCGTGGCGCTGCTGCGCCAGGAGGACGGGACGACGCGCAACCTGGTCGCCAAGGCCGGCGTCGACGCCGCCGCGCTGACCGCCCGGGCCGAGGCCGCGCTGCACGCGCTGCCCACCGCGAGCGGCGCGACCGTCCAGCAGCCGGCCGCATCGGCCAGCCTGACCCGGGTCCTCGCCGCCGCGCTCGACCTCGCCGCCGGTATGAAGGACGACTACGTCGCGACCGAGCACCTGCTGATCGCGATCGCGGGCGTCGAGAGCTCCGCCCAGCGGGTGCTGACCGACGCGGGCCTCACCGAGGCCGGGCTGCGGGAGGGCCTCACCGCCGTCCGCGGCAACCGCCGGGTGACCAGCCAGGAGGCCGAGTCGACCTACGAGGCGCTCGAGAAGTACAGCGTCGACCTCACCCAGGCCGCCGAGGAGGGTCGCCTCGACCCCGTCATCGGCCGCGACGCCGAGATCCGCCGCGTGGTGCAGGTGCTGTCCCGGCGTACCAAGAACAACCCCGTGCTCATCGGCGAGCCGGGCGTCGGCAAGACCGCCGTCGTCGAGGGGCTCGCCCAGCGCGTCGTCGCCGGCGACGTCCCCGACTCCCTCAAGGGCCGCCGTGTGCTGAGCCTCGACCTGGCCGCGATGGTGGCCGGCGCGAAGTACCGCGGCGAGTTCGAGGAGCGGCTCAAGGCCGTCCTGGAGGAGATCAAGGACGCCGGCGGCCAGGTCATCACGTTCATCGACGAGCTGCACACGGTCGTCGGCGCGGGCGCCGGCGGCGACTCCGCCATGGACGCCGGCAACATGCTCAAGCCGATGCTGGCCCGCGGCGAGCTGCACCTGATCGGTGCCACCACGCTCGACGAGTACCGCGAGCGGATCGAGAAGGACCCGGCGCTGGAGCGCCGCTTCCAGCAGGTCTTCGTCGGCGAGCCGTCGGTCGAGGACACCATCCAGATCCTGCGCGGCATCCAGGAGAAGTACGAGGCGCACCACGGCGTCCGGATCACCGACGCCGCGCTCGTCGCCGCCGCGACCCTCTCCGACCGCTACATCACCGGCCGCCAGCTGCCCGACAAGGCGATCGACCTCATCGACGAGGCCGCGTCCCGGCTGCGGATGGAGATCGAGTCCTCGCCCGAGGAGATCGACCGGCTCCGGCGCCAGGTCGAGCGGCTCAAGATGGAGGAGTTCGCGCTCCAGAAGGAGCACGACGAGGCCTCCAAGGAGCGGCTCGGCGTGCTGTTGAAGGACCTCGCCGACCGCGAGGAGGAGCTCCGCGCGCTCGAGGCCCGCTGGGAGCAGGAGAAGTCCGCGCTCGAGGGCGAGGGCGAGCTCCGCCGCCGGCTCGACGCCGTCCGGGTCCAGGCCGACAGGCTGATGCGCGAGGGCCGGCTCGACGAGGCCAGCGAGATCCTCTACGGCCGCATCCCCGAGCTCGAGAAGGCGCTCACCCAGGCGACCGAGACGGCCGAGTCGACCCTCGACCCCCTCGTGGGCGAGGAGGTCGGCGCCGAGCAGATCGCCGAGGTCGTCGAGGCCTGGACGGGCATCCCCACGGGCCGGATGCTCCAGGGCGAGACGGCCAAGCTGCTCGAGATGGAGCAGGTCGTCGGCGAGCGGCTGATCGGCCAGCGGGCCGCGGTCAACGCCGTCAGCGACGCCGTGCGCCGCTCGCGTGCCGGCATCAGCGACCCGAACCGCCCGATCGGCTCGTTCCTCTTCCTCGGCCCGACCGGCACCGGCAAGACCGAGCTCGCGAAGGCGCTCGCGGACTTCCTGTTCGACGACGAGCGGGCGATCGTCCGCATCGACATGAGCGAGTACTCCGAGAAGCACTCGGTCGCGCGCCTGGTCGGCGCCCCTCCGGGCTACGTCGGGTACGACGAGGGCGGACAGCTCACCGAGGCGGTGCGCCGTCGCCCCTACAGCGTGATCCTGCTCGACGAGGTCGAGAAGGCGCACCCGGAGGTCTTCGACATCCTGCTGCAGGTGCTCGACGACGGCCGGCTCACCGACGGCCAGGGCCGCACGGTCGACTTCCGCAACACGCTGCTGATCCTGACCAGCAACCTGGGCTCGAACTTCCTGGTCGACCCGCTGCTGGACCCGGAGAAGAAGCGCGACTCGGTGATGGCCGTGGTGCGGTCCTCGTTCAAGCCGGAGTTCCTCAACCGGCTCGACGAGGTCGTGCTGTTCGACGCGCTCACGCTGCCCGAACTCACCCACATCGTCGACCTCCAGCTCGGCCTGCTCGAGAAGCGGCTGGCCGCGCGCCGGATCGCGATCAGCGTCACCGACGAGGCGAAGCGGTGGCTCGCCGAGACCGGCTACGACCCGGCGTACGGCGCCCGCCCGCTGCGTCGCCTGATCCAGACGGCCATCGGCGACCCGCTGGCCAGGATGCTCATCGCCGGCGAGGTCACCGACGGCTCGGCGGTCGCCGTCGACCGGTCGGCCGACGGCGACGGGCTGGTGCTGACCGCCACGTGATGAAATAGGCCGCGTGAGCGAGCCTTCCCCGAACCCCCGGCCGCGCCAGGTCACCATGGTCGGCTGGCTGACGATGCTCGGCTCGGTCTTCGTGGTCCTGCTGGTCTTCGACCGGGTCTCGGGCCTCCACACGATCGAGACCCGCGAGTCGGTCGAGCGGTTCCTGGCCGAGCCGCCCGGCAGCGACCTCGGGGTCGGGGTCGACGGGATTCTCTCGATCATGCGCACCCTCGCGCTGGTCGCGGGCGGCTGCGCGACCGCGGCGGCCATCCTCGGGTGGCACGTGCTCCAGCGCAGTCGCAGCGCCCGCCTGGGGCTCACGATCCTCGCCGTGCCGCTCCTCGTCGCCGGCATGGTCACCGGCGGCTTCGTGTCCTCGCTGGTCGCGGCGTCCGCGGTGATGCTCTGGCTCCAGCCGGCCCGCGACTGGTTCGACGGGATCACCCGGCAGCCGGCCCCGGCGCCCGCGGCAGCACCGGCCCCGGTGCCTGCTGCCGCGACGCCCGGCCGGCCGGCGGTCGACGCACCGACGGCCGCGCGACCCTCCGCGGTCACCTGGGCGTGCCTCCTCACCTGGGCCGGCAGCGGCCTGACCGCGCTCGGGGCGATCGCGTCCGGCGTGCTCCTCGCGATGCGGCCCGAGGTCCTCCTCGACGAGGTCCACCAGCAGAGCCCCGAGCTCGAGGGCCAGGGCGTCTCCGACGAGCTGCTGATCGGGGTCACGCTCGCGATGCTCGCCGGCTTCGTCGCCTGGGCGGTCGCGGCCGCGGTCGTCGCGATCTTCGTGCTCCGCGGCCAGGAGTGGGCCCGGATCACGCTGGTGGTCAGCGCGTCGACGGCAGCCGCGGTCTTCCTCCTCGGCTCCGTCCTCGGTGCCGTCCTCCTCGCCCTCACCCTCCTCACCTGCGTGATGGCGGTGGTGCTCCTGGTCCGGCCCGAGGTGCGGGCCTGGTTCCAGGCGCGCCCACCGACGACGTGACCGACCGGATCACCGACCGGATCACGGGGCGCTGAGGTCGGCGGCCGCCAGCCGGCGGAGCCCCTCCTCGATCACGCCGACCTCCTTGCAGAACGCCCACCGCACCAGGTGCCGGCCGGCGTCGGAGTCGTAGAAGCCCTTCAGGGGGATCGCGACGACTCCGGCCCGGTCGGGCAGGGCCCGGCAGAAGCCGTCGCCGTCCGGCCAGCCCAGCCCCGAGACGTCGGTGGTCGCGAAGTAGGTGCCCTCGGGCACCCGCACCTCCAGGCCGATCCGGGCGAGGCCCGAGCAGAGCCGGTCGCGGCGCTCCCGGAGGTCCGCGGCGAGCTGGGTCGGGAAGTCCGCCTCGTGGTCGAGCGCGTGCGCGACGGCGGGCTGGAGCGGCGAGCCGGAGGTGAACGTCAGCCACTGCTTGGCCGCCAGCACCGCGCCGACCAGCTCGGCCGGTCCGGTCGCCCAGCCCACCTTCCAGCCCGTGAACGAATAGGACTTGCCCGCGCTCGAGAGCGTGAGCGTCCGCTCGAACATGCCGGGCAGGGTCGCCATCGGCACGTGCTCGTGCTCGTCGAACACCAGGTGCTCGTAGACCTCGTCGGTGATCACGACGAGGTCGTGCTCGATCGCGACGTCCGCCACCGCCCGGAGCTCGGCCCGGGTGAGCACGGTGCCGGTCGGGTTGTGCGGCGAGTTCAGCAGCACGAACCGGGTCCGCGGCGTCACGGCCGCCCGGAGCTCGTCGGCGTCGAGGCGGAAGTCCGGAGCACGCAGGGTCACCGCGCGGCGTACGCCGCCGGCCATCTGGATCATCGCCGTGTAGGAGTCGTAGTAGGGCTCGAGCACGACGACCTCGTCGCCGGGGTTCACCAGCCCGAGCAGCGCGGCCGCGATGCCCTCGGTGCACCCGGTGGTCACGACGACCTGGGAGTCGGGGTCGAGCTCGATCCCGTAGTGGCGCAGCTGGTGGGCGGCGACCGCCTGACGGAGCGCGGGCACCCCCGGCCCGGGCGCGTACTGGTTGAGGCCGCTCTGGAGCGCGTGGACCGCGCGGGCGATCACCTCGGGCGGCCCGTCCACGTCGGGGAACCCCTGCCCGAGGTTGACCGACTGGGTCCGGACCGCGAGGGCCGACATCTCCGTGAAGATCGTCGGCGGGATGCCGTCGAGTCGATGCGCGAGCATGGGCCCGACGCTACCGTCGCTAGGCTCGGCCCCGTGGACGAGACGCTGGCCGCTGGCCTGGCCCATGATGTGGACGCCATCTGCCGCCTGACGGGGGAGTTCACGCTCCGCTCGGGGCAGCAGGCCACCGAGTACTTCGACAAGTACCTCTTCGAGGCCGACCCCGGCCTGCTGCTGCGGGTGGCCCGCGAGATGGTGGCACTCCTCCCCGAGGACACCGACCTCCTCGGTGGGCTCGAGCTGGGCGGCGTACCCATCGCGACGATGGTGAGCAGCCTGACCGGCCGCCCGGCGCTGTTCGTGCGCAAGCAGGCCAAGGAGTACGGCACCTGCAAGCTCGCCGAGGGCCCGGACGTCGCGGGGCGGCGCGTGACGCTGATCGAGGACGTGATCACCACCGGGGGCGCGGTCCGCGACGCGACGCGGGCGCTGCGCGAGGCCGGCGCGACCGTCGAGGTCGTCGTGTGCGCGATCGACCGCAGCCCGGCAGGGGAGAACCCGCTCGCGGACGTCGGCCTCGAGGTGCGGCCGGTGCTGACCAAGGCCCAGCTGGACGCCGCGCGCGGCTGACGCGGTGTACTCCCTCACCACGACCGGCGACGACCTCGGAACGGTCGGCCAGCTCGTCGTCGACGTCATGGAGGCGATCGGCGGGCCGGGCGTCGGGATCCTGATCGCCGCCGAGAGCGTCTTCCCGCCGCTGCCCAGCGAGCTCGTGCTGCCGCTGGCCGGGTTCGCCGCCAGCCAGGGGCACCTGTCGCTCGCCTCGGCGCTGATCTGGTCGACCGTCGGGTCGCTCGCCGGCGCGCTGCTGCTCTACGAGATCGGCGCGCGGCTCGGCCGGGACCGGACGTTCGCGCTGTGGCGGCGGCTCCCGCTGGTCGAGGACCGAGACTTCGTGCGCACCGAGGAGTGGTTCGCCCGGCACGGCCGCAAGGCCGTCTTCCTCGGCCGGATGCTCCCGATCTTCCGCAGCCTGATCTCGGTGCCGGCGGGCGTCCAGCGGATGCCGCTGCCGACGTTCGTGGTGCTCACGACGATCGGCAGCGCGATCTGGAACACGACGTTCATCCTCGGCGGCTACCTGCTCGGCCACGAGTGGCACCGGGTCGAGGCGGCGGCCGGGTGGCTGCAGTGGGTGGTGCTGGCCGCGGTCGGCGGCGCGTTCGCCTGGTGGGTGGTCCGCCGGCTCAGGAGCCGTCGTGCTGGTGGGTCGTCGGCATCCCCATGATGTCGAGGTCCGGCACGCCGTCGTGGTCGTTGTCGTCGGCCTGCTTGCTCCCGGTCCGGCGGTGCCGCCACCACTCGTAGGCGATGGGGACGACGGTGAACGCGAGGATCACGGCGAGCGCCTTGTCGATGTTCTCGCCCAGGCTGGGGAAGGCCTCGCCGAGGGTGAAGCCGAGGAGCAGGATGCTGCCCACCCAGAGCACCGCACCGACGAAGCTCCAGAAGAAGAACCGACGCCGGTCCATCTGGGTGACGCCCGCGACCACGGTGATGAAGGTCCGGACGAACGGCACGAAGCGGCCGATCACCAGCGCCTTGTTGCCGTGCTTGTCGAAGAACGCGTGCGTCTGGTCGAAGTACTTCTTCTTGAGGATCCGGCCGTTCCGCTGGTAGAGCGGTGGCCCGATCGCGCGGCCGATCTCGTAGCCGATCACGTTGCCGAGGAACGCCGCCGCGGTGAGCAGGACGAACGCGATCATCAGCTCGATGACCGGGGCGGTGCCGAAGACGTCGATGCGCCCGGAGTTGAGGAACAGGCCCAGCGCGAACAGCAGGGTGTCGCCCGGCAGGAACGGGAAGAACAGCCCGCACTCGATGAAGATGATCAGCAGGCTGACCCAGTAGAACGCCCCGCCGAACTGGTCGAGCAGCCAGTTGGGGTCCATCCAGTCCATGCCCAGCAGCAACGGCTGCAGGGTGAGGCTGGCGTCCACGCGTTCACGGTACCCGCCGACCGTGAACCCCGCGGGACCTTCCCCTACCGTTTCGTCCGTGGACGGGGACGAGGAGCGGGCGCCGTACGACCCGATGCCGCACGGGGCGCCCGAGGTGGGTGTCGGCCCCTGGGTGGGGCCCTGGCCCGAGGGGGAGCAGTACGACGCCGCGCTGCTCGCCGAAGGGGACCGCCGCAACGTCGTGGACCGCTACCGGTACTGGACGGTCGAGGCGATCGTGGCCGACCTGGACACCCGCCGGCACGGCTTCCACGTGGCCATCGAGAACTGGCAGCACGACTTCAACATCGGGACGATCGTGCGGACCGCGAACGCGTTCCTCGCCGCCGAGGTGCACATCGTCGGCAACCGCCGGTGGAACCGCCGCGGCGCGATGGTCACCGACCGCTACCAGCACGTCCGGCACCACGCGACCGTCGCCGACCTGGCGGCGTACCTCCACACGATCGACGTGACGCTGCTCGGCATCGACAACCTGCCGGGATCGCTGCACCTGGAGACGGCGACGCTCCCGCGGGCCGTGTGCTTCCTCTTCGGCCAGGAGGGGCCGGGGCTGTCCGACGGCGCCCGCGCGGCCTGCGACGGGACGTTCTCGATCGCGCAGTTCGGGTCGACCCGCTCGATCAACGCCTCCTCCGCCGCGGCCATCGCGATGCACGCGTGGGTGCGGCAGTACGCCGATCTCAGCGGCGAGGACGCCTGGCGCGGCCAGTGACCGCGCCAGGCGTCGTCAGCGGGGCCTCAGCGGGTCGTCTTGGTGAAGCAGCCGAGGATGAACTTCGTGCCGGGCAGGTCGAGCCAGGTGTAGTACCACTTCTTGCTCGACACGTACCGCGGGCAGGTCCTCTGGGCGGCGGCGCGGAAGGTGGCCTCGCTCGACGTCCCGGAGCCGTAGAAGGCGTAGGTCGAGCGGTAGCTGTGCGCGGCGGCACAGATCGTGTGGACGGAGCCGGAGGTCAGGCAGCTGGCGACCGAGTCCGGCAGCTTGCTGCTCAGTCGCGGCAGCGGGTGCGGCAGCTGAGCCAGGGCGCCCACGCTCACGACGATGGCGTGGCAGGAGTACCACCGGGCACCCGCGGCCCGCTGGTCGGCGTTCGCGCTGAAGTAGGCGACGCCGTGCTGCGAGCGGTAGAGGTGGAGCTGGTTCGTGGCGTACTTGCTGCGGAACTGCGACCAGCACACGCTGTCCATCTCGGCGAGCAGGTCGTCGGTCGGCGAGTCCCAGGACGGTCCCGAAGGACCGGTCCGGCTCCTCGCGGATCGTCAGCGCTTGCGGCACGCCCGCAGGTCGAGGCTGCGGACCTGGCCGCGGTCGACGAACACCTTCATGGTCTGCCGGACGTTGCGACCGACCGAGCAGGTGAGCGTGTACTGCTCACGCTTGCCCTCGGTCCGGACCACCCGTCCGTCGAACAGCACGGTGGTCAGCGTGTAGCTCGGCGAGACCGAGGCGTAGTTGATCACGCGCAGCACGTAGGTGCCCGGCTGGGCGTCGGTCAGCTCGACGACCTCGTCGGAGCCGGGCAGGTTGCCCGAGGAGCCGACCTCGGTCAGCGTGCCGTCGGCGGCCTTGCGGTAGACCTCGAGGTCGAGGTCGTCGGGGGTCGGCCAGGTCAGCGTGGTGCGCCAGAGGTCGGCCTGCTCCTGGATCTGGAACTCGTGGTCGGAGGAGCCCGCCGGGGGCGCGGTGCCCTCGAACGTCTCGGCGCTCCTCGGCTCGTCGAGCCCGGCGAGGTAGGTGTGCGAGGCGACGACCGGCCGGGTCGACGGGTTCACGACCCAGCGGAAGGAGCCGTTCGCCGGCACCCGGATCGAGCTGTCGACGCCGTCCTCGAAGCCGCCCTCCCACGTCGGGGTGACGAACGACTTGTGCAGTCGCAGCACCGCGCCCCGTGGCGCCTTCCCGGTGAGTACGCCGTGCATCGAGGTGTCGACCGCGTGCTCGAGCGCGATCAGGTAGGCCTCGCGGTTGCCCTTGCCGGCGTACTCGCCCGCGCCGCGGTACTGGTCGACGACGTCCTCGAAGGGCGGGTGGAACTCGTCCGGCCCGATCTCGAAGGTGTAGCCGAACCCGCCGGTCGCGTTGTAGGACCAGTCCTCGGTGGTGCCGGTGGTGTCGTAGAGCTGCCACCCGTGCTGGTTGGAGTAGCCGTTCTGGGCGGCCATGCGCGCGCCGAGACGCTTCAGCTCGACCTCGTCGGGCGCGTCGCCGACCGGCTTGCCGTCGTGGCCGATGGTCGTCGGCGCGACGCCGTTCGGCCGCAGGATGAGGTTGCCGAAGGTGTGGTTGCTGATGAGCATCGTGACCTGGCGGCTGGCGACCAGGTCGCGGATGTTGAGGGTCTCGGGCTCCGAGAACGGCTCCGCGCCGCGGTACGTCGGGTCGAGCACGCCGCTTTCGACGGCGGCCGGGTCCGGGTCGCTGCCGGCCGCGCCGGGGCCGCCCCAGAAGCCGCCGTAGTTGCGGTTCAGGTCGACGCCGACGCCGAACCCTCCGGGGCTCGTGAGGCTGGCGGCGCAGGTGCCGTCGGGGGTGTCCTCGCCGTCGACGACCCGGCAGTTCTTGCGCTTGTAGGCCTGGCCGGGTGTCAGCAGGATGCTGGTGCTGCCCGCGAGCGGGTCGTGCTCGTTGAGGTCGCGCAGGTCGATGGCCGCCCCGTCGGTGCGGGAGAGGTCGAAGCCGTCGACGTTGACGACCGGCACGACGACGACGCGGGCCCGGTCGAGCAGGCGCGTGATCCGGGGGTTCTTGCCGTAGCCCTGGGCGAGGTCGACGGCGAACTCCATCGCGTTCTCGCCCGACGGCCACTCGCGGGCGTGGTGGAGGCCGAGCAGCACGAACGTCGGGCGGCCGGTCGCCGGCCGGGTCACGTCGCTGCCGATCTCGACGGCGTGCACCGCGCGGCCGTCCAGGCTGGGCCGGTCGAGCGTGAACTCCTTGACCAGCCGCGGGTAGGTCTCGGCCAGCGCGGCGAGGTCGGCCTCGTAGTCCTCGAGCGTGCGGTACGACGTGCGGCCCGAGGGCAGCGCGGAGGTGCTCACCCGGGCGGCGTACGCCTCGTCGAGGGCGTTGATCTGGGCCTGCCGCAGCAGCAGGTCGACGATCCGGACGTCGTAGGTGAAGCCGGCGTCCTTCAGGGCGGCGAGCTCGGCCGGGGAGTGCAGCACCACCTCGACGTAGTCGTGGCCGGCGTGCTCGGTCAGGTCGAGGCCGAGGGTCTGGAGGCGCTCCTTGTCGGCCCGGGTCGGGGTGTCGACCGTGACGAGCTGCGGCGCGAACGGCACCGCCTCGGCCTGGCGGCTCTGCGCCACGGGCGCCTGGGTCAGGGCGAGCGCGGCCACGGTGGCGATGATGGCGGCTCGGAGGTATGCGCGTCGGCGGTTCATCGTCGGCTCCTGGGCGGGTGGTCGGGGTGCCTGTCCAACGCTTCTTGGCCGCGTGGGTCACGGTGGACCAGACCTCCGACGGCTCGCCCGGAGCCACTAGGGTGGAAACGTCGCACGACGATCCTGAGGAGCTCGCAGCCATGCCCATCGTGACCCCCGAGAAGTACGCCGAGATGCTCGACACCGCGAAGGCGAACCAGTTCGCGTTCCCGGCCATCAACGTGTCGTCCTCGCAGACCCTGAACGCGGCCCTCAAGGGCTTCGCCGACGCCGGCTCCGACGGCATCATCCAGGTCTCCACCGGTGGCGCCGAGTACCTCTCGGGCCCGTCGGTCAAGGACATGGTCGCCGGCTCGGTCGCCTTCGCGGCGTACGCCGCCGAGGTCGCGAAGAACTACCCGGTGAACATCGCGCTGCACACCGACCACTGCCCCCAGGACAAGCTCGACGGCTTCGTCCGCCCGCTGCTGGCGCTCTCGGAGGAGCGGGTCGCGCGCGGCGAGGCCCCGCTGTTCCAGTCGCACATGTGGGACGGCTCCGCGGTGCCGCTCGACGAGAACCTCGCGATCGCCGAGGAGCTGCTCGACCGCTGCCTCAAGGCGAAGGTGATCCTCGAGATCGAGGTCGGCGTGGTCGGCGGCGAGGAGGACGGCGTCGAGAACGCCATCAACGACAAGCTGTACTCCACCCCCGAGGACGCCATCGCCACCGCGCGGGCGCTCGGCTACGGCGACCGCGGCTACTACATGACCGCGCTGACCTTCGGCAACGTGCACGGCGTCTACAAGCCGGGCAACGTCAAGCTCCGCCCGGAGGTGCTCAAGGAGGCCCAGGAGGCGGTCGTCGCCGAGTTCGGCCTCGAGCCCGGCTCGAAGCCGTTCCACCTGGTCTTCCACGGCGGCTCCGGCTCCACCCCCGAGGAGATCGGCGCGGCCGTCGACTACGGCGTCGTGAAGATGAACGTCGACACCGACACCCAGTACGCCTTCACCCGCCCGGTCGCCGGGCACATGTTCCAGAACTACGACGGCGTCCTCAAGGTCGACGGCGAGGTCGGCAACAAGAAGCAGTACGACCCGCGCGCCTGGGGCAAGGCCGCCGAGGCCGGCATGGCCGCCCGCGTCGTCGAGGCGTGCGAGAACCTGCGGTCGGCGGGCGCGTCGATCGGCTGATCCCGCGAGACGTCATACGAGGTGGTCGCCGGAGCGACCACCTCGCATGACGTCCGGCGCCCGGTCCGGGTCAGTGCGCTGCGGATGCGCCCGACCATGGACAATTGCTGCCCATGAGCGAGCGAATCATCCCAGGCAGCGAGTTCACCGGTCAGGACCTGATGGCGGGACCGCCGCCGACGCACCTCCCGGAGGACCCGGCCGCGGCCGACCTGGCGCCGGGCGCGGACGCGATGGACGTCGTACGCCGCCACCCCGAGTCGCCGCTCGCCTGGGCGACGCTCGCCACGCTGGCGGCCGACGCCGAGGACGACCCGGTCACGATCTACGCCTACGCGCGGGTCGGCTACCACCGCAGCCTCGACCTGCTGCGCCGCAACGGCTGGAAGGGCCACGGCCCGGTGCCGTGGGAGCACGAGCCGAACCGTGGCTTCCTCACCTGCCTCGCGCTCCTCGCCCTCGCGGCGCGCGCGATCGGCGAGGAAGCCGAGTGGCAGCGCTGCTCGGAGTTCCTCCGCGACTCGAGCCCGACGGGCTACGCCGAGCTGCTGGGCGACGACGAGGGCTGAGCCCGGCGTCGGTAGCCTTCTCGGGTGACTGAGACGCCCGAGCAGCCCGGCCCTGCCGACCAGCAGAGCGACCTGAACGACCAGATGCTGGTCCGCCGGGAGAAGCGCGCGCGGCTGCTCGAGCAGGGCCGCCAGGCCTACCCGGTCACGGTCCCGCGCACCCACACGCTCGCCGCGGTCCGCGAGGCGTGGGGCCACCTCGAGGCGGGCGAGGAGACCCAGGACGTCGTCGGCGTCACCGGCCGGGTGGTCTTCGTCCGCAACACCGGCAAGCTCTGCTTCGCCACCCTCCAGGAGGGCATCGGCACCCGCCTCCAGGTGATGCTCAGCCTGGCCGAGGTCGGCGAGGAGTCGCTCGCCGACTGGAAGCACACCGTCGACCTCGGGGACCACGTCTTCGTCGAGGGCCGGGTCATCGCCTCCAAGCGCGGCGAGCTCTCGGTGATGGCGACCCGCTGGGAGATGGCGAGCAAGGCGCTGCGCCCGTTGCCGGTGCTGCACCAGGAGCTGTCCGAGGAGCTGCGGGTCCGGCAGCGGTACGCCGACCTGATCGTGCGGCAGGAGGCCCGCGACATGGTCCGGACCCGCGCGGCGATCGTGCGCGCCGTACGCCGCACGCTCGAGGACCAGGGCTACCTCGAGATCGAGACGCCGGTGCTCCAGCTCATCCACGGCGGGGCGAAGGCGCGGCCGTTCCGGACCCACATCAACGCCTTCGACCAGGAGATGGTGCTCCGCATCGCGCTGGAGCTGAACCTGAAGAAGGCCGTCGTCGGCGGCGTCGACCGGGTCTTCGAGATCGGCCGGATCTTCCGCAACGAGGGCGTCGACTCCACGCACAGCCCGGAGTTCACGATGCTCGAGGTCTACCAGGCCTACGGCGACCAGCACACGATGGCCGACCTGATGAAGGACATGATCCTCGCGGCCGCCGACGCCACCGGCAGCCGGCAGCTCGAGACCCCCGCGGGCACCATCGACCTGGACGGCGAGTGGCGCTGGCTGCCGGTGTACACCGGCGTCAGCGAGGCGGTCGGCCGCGAGGTCACGCCCGACACCGACGTCGCCACGCTGCGCGCGATCCTCGACGAGCACGACCTCCCGTACGACCCCGCCTGGGACGCGGAGAAGCTCGTGCTGGAACTGCTCAGCGAGCTGGTGGAGCCGCAGCTCATCCAGCCGACGTTCGTCTGCGACTACCCGCCGTCGGCGCAGCCGCTGGCCCGCCCGCACCGCACGGACCCGCGCCTGATCGAGGCCTGGGACCTGATCATCGGCGGCGTCGAACGCGGCACCGCGTTCAGCGAGCTGGTCGACCCGATCATCCAGCGCGAGGTGCTCACCGAGCAGTCGCGGCAGGCGGCCGGCGGCGACCCCGAGGCGATGCAGCTCGACGAGGACTTCCTCCGGGCGCTGGAGTACGGCGCCCCGCCGATGGGCGGCCTGGGCCTCGGCATCGACCGGCTGATCATGCTGTTCACCGGCGTGGGCATCCGCGAGACGATCCTCTTCCCGCACCTGAAGCCCGAGAGCGACCGGTAGCCGGGCCGCGCCAGCGGACCGGCTACCGGGCGAGCGAGCCGCGCGACGGCCGAAGGCCGTCGTGACCGGGCCTGAACATCCGCGGACCGGCTACCGGGCGAGCGAGCCGCGCGCCGGCCGAAG